>CAYJMI010000014.1:21984-49295 GCA_964371285.1 uncultured Vicingus sp.
GGACAGTAACCGATACCGTTGGTAATACCACAACCTGTAGTTACGATATTACCGTAATCGATAACATCGACCCAAGCATCATCGCTTGTGGAGCAGGAAACCAAACCGTAAATGTAGATGCAGGAGAATGTAACTATACCCAAACTACCAATGTTTGGGATGCTACAGCAATCGACAACTGTACCGTAAGTTCAATAACCGCAACATTAACAGGCGTAACGACAGGAACAGGGTTAATCACATTAGCAGGAGTAAACTTTAACACAGGAATAACACATGTAATCTGGACAGTAACCGATACCGTTGGTAATACCACAACTTGTAGTTACGACATTACCGTAATTGATAACATTGATCCTAGTATTATCATGTGTGGAGCAGGCGATCAAACAGTAAATGTAGATGCTGATGAATGTAACTACACCCAAATAACTATAGAATGGGATGTGTTAGCAACAGACAACTGTACCGTAAGTTCGATAACAGCAACACTAACAGGAGCAACCACAGGCTCAGGCTTAACCACATTGGCAGGAATAAACTTTAACACAGGAATAACACATGTAATCTGGACAGTAACCGATACCGTTGGTAATACCACAACTTGTAGTTACGACATTACCGTAATTGATAACATTGATCCTAGTATTATCATGTGTGGAGCAGGCGATCGAGTAGTATCATCTGACACAGGTATTTGTACTTACATAAACGTTGGTTTAGATTGGGATGCCACAGCAACAGATAATTGTACCGTTGCTTTAATAACGTATTCTTTGTCAGGTGTTACAACTGGTACAGGATTAAGTTTAAATGGAGTGGTGTTTAACTCTGGATTAACAACAGTTGTTTGGACGGTTATTGATACATCAGGAAATAGTTCAACGTGTACTTTTACTGTAGAAGTAATAGATACTGAATTGCCAGTTATTTCTAATTGTCCGGCAGATATTGTGATAAGTAATGATAATGGTTATTGTGGTGCAATTGTAAACTGGACACCTCCAACATTTACTGATAATTGTAGTGCTACCATGGTCAGCACTCATAACACAGGAGATTATTTTAATGTTGGAACAACTACAGTAACCTACACAGTAACAGATTTATCAGGTAATGTTTCAAATTGCTCATTTGATGTTACGGTAAATGACACCGAAGCACCAATTGTAGTTTGTCCTTCACCAATAGCTTCTTGCAATTCACTAATCAACTTTAACAATCCTATCGTATCTGATAACTGTGGAATTTTATCGATGACTCAAATTGCAGGATTACCAAGCGGTTCAATTTTTCCAGTTGGTGTAACTACCATTACCTTTGAAGCCATTGATATTCATAATAATACTACACAATGTTCATTTGATGTAACTGTTTATCCTACACCAATTTTAACCCTTCAAGCTACAAATGTAAGTTGTAACGATTTTAGTGATGGAAGTATTGATTTGACGGTAACCAACGGAACTTCACCTTATACTTATTTGTGGAGTAACTCAGCAATAACTGAAGACATTTCTAACTTATCTCCAGATAATTATTCGGTAGTTGTAACTGATGTGAATAGTTGTTCTGCAACTGTACAAACAAACATTACTCAGCCAGATGTGTTGACTATTAATGCTATCAATACACAAGTGAGTTGTTTTAATGGAAACAATGGAGCCATAGACGTTACAGTTGGTGGAGGGATTTATCCTTACACTTATTTGTGGAACAGTACTGAAATTACCGAAGACATCAGTAATTTAACGATTGGCTTTTATCAGGTAACTGCAACGGATGCCAATGGTTGTGTAATTACGTACTCTACTACTTTAACCCAACCTGATTCGTTAATGATACAAACGGTTGTTTATGATGCTACTTGTAATGCAGAAAATGGTTCAATTCAAGCACAGGTAACAGGCGGAACTACTCCTTATGTATATTCGTGGTCAAATGGAACATCGGGAGTGAATTTGAATAATGTAGTTGCCGGAACATATACCTTAACGATTACCGATGCTAAGTTGTGTACCAATCAATTTACAGGAACGATTAATTCTTTATCAAATTTGGTGGCTGAATTAAACACTATTGATGTGTTTTGTTTTGGAGGGAATAATGGTGCTGCTGATGTATTTATCAGAAGTGGAAACGCTCCATATATGTATCAATGGTCAAATGGAGATACAACGGCAGTTAGTTCTCATTTAACAGTTGGAAGTTATACTGTAACTGTTACAGACGTGTTTAGTTGTCAGGTAAATCTAGCATTAACCATCAATCAACCCGATTCATTATATGCTACATTAGCTGTTTCTGAATATTCTTCAGGAACAAATATCAGTCTTTACGGAGGAAATGATGGATACATTACTTCAACTGTTTTTGGCGGAGTTTCTCCTTTTGATTTCTTATGGTCTAATGGTGAAACAACAGCTGATGTTTACAACTTAACTGCCGGCGAGTATTCGTTAATTGTTACCGATGAAAATGGTTGTTTGGCTTATGTTTCTGCAAAACTAATCCAACCATATATATTGGAAATGCCATCAGGATTTTCACCAAATCTCGATGGAAGCAACGACTATTTTGTGGTAAAAGGAGTGGAAGCTTATCCGAAAAATGAAATTACGGTATTTAACCGTTGGGGAAACATTGTGTATGAAAAAACCAACTACACCAACGAATGGGATGGAAATAACTCAGGAGGAGAACCTTTACCTAATGCAACCTACTTTGTAATATTTACAGCATTTGCCGACGAAAATATTATCCTAACAGGATATGTTGATTTAAGAAGATAAAACCATGAACAATAAAAATGAATAGTCATGAAGAAAATTGTAATAATCATAGCAATAGTAGCTTTTAATATCTCAGATTTAAAAGCTCAACAAGACCCCATGTTTACACAGTATATGTTTAATGGCTTATACTTAAATCCGGCTTACTCAGGTTCGCACCCGTATTGGTCTTCAACGATAACCTTGAGAAACCAATGGGTGGGCTTAGAAGGAGCTCCAAAAACTGGTACAGTAGCACTTGACGGACCACTTCCAAATCAAAACATGGGTTTAGGGGTTGTGTTTTATCACGACCGAATTGGAGTAAATCGCCAAAATACCATGGTGTTTAATTATTCATACGCCATAAGAGTAAATGAGACTTCAAAACTCGCTTTCGGTATAAATGCGGGGTTTTCACAATATAGTGCAAAACTTACCGAATTAACGGTTTGGGATGAAGATGAAGTTTTTGAAAGCGATTTATCCAGTAAAACACTGCCAAAGTTTGGTGCAGGAGCTTATTATTATGCCGAAAAGTATTATTTAGGATTTTCAGTACCCACTTTATTCGCTTACGAGGATGGAGTTGATTTTAGCTTAAACCTTACTCAATCATCGTTTTTACGTCGTCATTATTTACTTACCGGAGGATACGTGTTTGATATTGCAAAAGATTTTAAATTAAAACCTTCATTTTTAGCAAAATACTTGCAAAACGCACCATTGCAAGCCGATTTAAACCTAAGTGTTTTGTACAAAGAAACCTATTGGGTAGGAGTGTCTTATCGGTCAAGTGATGCGATAGCCATAATTCTTGAATATCAAACGAATTTATTTTTCAGAGTAGGTTATTCGTACGATTTTACTTTAACAGAACTTAATAATCACTCCTACGGTTCACATGAAATTATGTTGGGGATAGATTTAGGAAAAGATTTGGCTAAAGTAAAAACACCTCGTTTCTTTTAATGTTTTAAAAATTCATATCATGAAAAATTCGGCAATAAAAAAAGTGTTATTCGTAATAGTGGTGCTGGCATTAATGGCTTGTTCCACTGAATACCATGTTAGAAAAGGCAATTATTATTATGATAACCTTGCTTATTCGTCAGCTATCGATCATTATCAAAAAGCGTATAATAAAACTCATGATGCCAATGTAGAAGAGAAGCTAGCTGAGTCGTATTATAAAATGAACAACATTAATGCTGCCGAGAAAATCTACGAAAATGCAGTACAACGTGAAAATCATTCGTCAAAAATTTATTTTAATTACGGTAAAATACTGATGGCTAATGGAAAACACCGAGAAGCTATTCCGTACTTTAAAAAATATTTAGCAGATTATTCTGAAGATGCTGTTGCTAAAATGTTGTTGTCGTCGTGCCTATCTATTAACGACAGATACAGAGATACCACCTTGTACAAATTATATCCTATTGATTACAATGAGTTTACCAATAGTTTTAGTATTCAGGAATATCAGGATGGAGCTGTTTTTGTTGCCGATAA
The DNA here is from genome assembly GCA_964371285.1 of uncultured Vicingus sp. GTDB lineage: Bacteria > Bacteroidota > Bacteroidia > Flavobacteriales_E > Vicingaceae > Vicingus. The sequence continues at coordinate 26,271 of CAYJMI010000014.1, forward strand.
AGAGGTTTTTTCGGGCAGAAAAAAAAGTCAGTGGACAGGAAATACGTATTTGGATTTGTATGAAATTAAAAAAGATGAGGATGGAATTTGGATGAATCCACAGCTTTTACAGGGTGATATTAACGGACGATTTCATGAAGGACCTGCTTGCTTTTCGAACGATGGAAATACGGTTTATTTTACCAGAAGCAATTACCTGAAAAGAAAAATGAAGTTAAACGATAAAAAAGAAAACAACTTAAAAATATTTAAGGCAAAATTGGTAGATGGAAAATGGAAAAATCTGGAAGAATTTCCCTACAATAGTGATGATTATTCTGTAGGTCATCCAACATTGTCTGCCGACGAAAAAACCTTGTATTTTGTTTCTGATATGCCTGGAAGTATTGGTGGAACCGATTTGTACAAAAGTACTTTAGAAAATAATATTTGGTCGAAACCCGAAAATTTAGGAGCTATTGTAAACACGAAAGGAAACGAAATGTTCCCTTACATTCATACCGACGATGCGTTGTACTTTTCATCAGATGCTCATAATTCGATGGGAGGATTGGATGTATTTATCACCTATTTTACGGGTGAGGTTTGGGCTCAACCCGAAAACCTTAATTATCCGCTAAACTCATCGAAAGACGACTTTGGATACAGCATCAGCAAAAAAAGCAGCAATACCGGTTTTGTTTCTTCGTCAAGGGTAGGAAACGGCTCCGACAACATGTATGCTTTTGATAAATTTCCACCCAAATTTAATTTGTATGGTAGAGCTCGCGAAAAAGGAACTCAAAAAAGTGTTCAAGGGGTGAGGGTGGAAGTAACCAACGCCAAAACCGGAAAACTAATTAATATGGTGAGTGATGCTAAAGGTAACTTTAATTTAAAATTAGAACCAGAAGCCGATTACGATTTATACTGTACTAAAATAGGGTGTTTTACCCGTACCGATAAAATTTCGACCGTTGGGTTGAAATATTCGCAAGATTTTTATGCCGATTTTGAAGTGGAACCCATTGTAATCGACAAACCGATTGTTTTAGAAAATATTTATTACGATTTCGACAAATGGAACATCAGACCGGATGCAGCTTTGGAATTGGATAAATTGGTAAAAATATTGGTGGACAATCCAAAAATTGATATTGAAATGGGTTCACATACCGATTCAAGAGGAAACGACCGGTATAACTTAATTCTTTCTGAGAAACGTGCAATGGCAGCGGTACAATATTTAATTGCAAGCGGTATCGACAAAAAACGATTAACCTACAAAGGTTATGGTGAGAAAAAATTAGTTAACCATTGTGCCAACGACATTATTTGTACAAGAGCAGAACATCAACAAAACAGAAGAACGGAATTTAAAGTAACTAAAATACACGATTTAAGCGTAAATTTTTAAAATCTCTTCAATCATTCCATCCATAGAATGATTTTCGGCTGTTGCATCAATGTCTAAAAATCTTTTTTGAGCTTCTGCAGTTGTCGAAGGACCTATGGAGATTTTATGAATGTTGCTAAGCTTAATTTTGTGTTTACGAATTAAATCCATAAAGTTGTTTACCGTAGAACCACTGGTAAAGGTAATTACGTTTATCGGAGTGTTTAATACTTCTTCAATCTCTTCTTTGGTATAGTTAACGGGTGTGTTATCGTAAGTATCTACAACAGTAACTGTTGCTTCTTTCTGTTTTAAGATATCAATAATAGTATCGTTCGAAATTTTTGACCGTGGAATTAATATTTTTTCGTTTTTCTTTACAGGAATTTCTTTTGCCAATTTCTGAGCAGTTGCTGCCGAAGGAATAAAATCAACTTTTAAACCCAATTCTTCAATTGCTGCTTTGGTTTGAGAACCCACTGCTGCAATTTTGGCCGTTACTTTAGTATAGTGAATAACTTCGAAAAAACATTTTACGGCAATACCGCTGGTAAAAATTATCCAATCAAATTCAATCTTCGAAAAGGTAGATTTTAAAAGGTCTTGATTAATGGGTTTTAATTCAATGAGTGGAAAAATAATAGGAGTAGCACCTAATTTGGTTAATTTTTCAGCAAAATCATTACTTTGTTCAATGGGTCGAGGTATTAAAACCGTAACATTATTTAGTGGAAATTTCACTCAGTTGCTCCTTTTTTTTTAAATCGATTTCTTTTTTTAACTCTAAGGCTAAACTTCTTGCCAATTCTCTTCTATCTTCAACTTTACCTTTTATCGTTTTTCTCGAAAAATATTCACCGCTTTCTGAAGCAAAAACACCTTGTATTTCTATGTCATCATTTTTTACCGTTGCAAAAGCAGCAATAGGTAAATTGCATCCCCCACCTAAAGCAATTAAAAAAGCTCTTTCGGCATCTGCAGCATATTTTGTAGGTTCGTGGCGTAGTTTTTTTACTAAATCTAAAACATGACCTTCTTTATCGATGGTTTCTAATCCTAAAATACCTTGACCAACAGCAGGCAACATTACATCAATGTCTAATATTTCTGTGGCATAATCAATCATGTTTAATCTTCTTAATCCAGCGGCGGCCAAAATAATAGCATCGTATTCGCCGGCTTCCATTTTCTGGATTCGCCCATCAACATTGCCTTGTATAAATTTGTAATTCAAATCGGGTCTCAGTTGTTTTAATTGTGCCGAACGCCGTAAACTTCCTGTCCCTATGGTAGCTCCTTTTGGCAGTTCCATTAATTTTTTACCCGATTTGGAGATAAACACATCCCTGTAATCTTCTCGTTCAGTTATTGGAATAACTCTAAGCCCGTTAACTTCTTCGGTTGGTATATCTTTGTAACTGTGTATGGCAATGTCAATTTCTCCGGCAAGCATCGAGCGTTGTAATGCTGAGGTAAACGCACCAACCACACTAATATCTCCGTCATCACCACTTGTTTTGATAATTTTAGTTTCAAACTCGTAATCAGGTTGTATATTTTTAAGTTGTTCTACCACCCAGTTGGTTTGAGTTATTGCTAATTTGCTTCCTCTTGTTCCAACAATAATTTTACGTTTTGGAACAAAAATATCTACATTATTTACATCCAAAATTTGTTTGGCGGTATTAATAGGATTGTCTTTTAAATGAATGTTTTGAGCAATATTTTTAATCCCATCTATAGTTGGACTCGATATTCTTCTTAATAACCGATGCGAAAAACGCATCAGTAATTCTTTTTGATGATCGGATAAATCACCCATTTTAGGGATTAACCATTTTAATTCTTCGTTTCTCAACTCTTCCAGATTGCTCCAGTAGGCTTCAATAACTGGCGCAACTCTTCTGTTTTTTAGCCAAATCATAAACCAATCCAATTCCTGATTTACAATTTTACGTGCTTGTGGAATTTCGTCGTACCGTTTTAATAAACCATCATACGTTATTTTTTTGATGTCATCTAAATCGTATAATGAAATATTTTGGTGGGTTTTTAAATCCGGGTTAAAATTTCGTGGAACACCAAAATCTAAAAATAATTTGCTGCCACCCATCTCTAAAGCAAAGTTTGCTCTAGGGCATTTGCTTTCTGCCATGGTTTCTTCGTGGAGCAAATTAATTTCTCCTTGAGTTCCACCAACAATAATATTAGCTTCTGCCAATGCACTATGTATATTTTGCATTTCTACTGCCGTTCCATTCCATTCTTTAGCCATTTCTTGGGCTCTTTCCATGTCGTGGCTGGCTATGTATAGTTTTTTGATGGAAGTTCTATCTAAAATAGTAGCCACCAAATTTGCCATGTTTCCGGTTCCAATCAATAAAAAAGTAGATTCGCCAAAGTTATAACCATGTTGCTCAATTAATTCAAATCCAACAGTAGCAAGTGAAGCAGAGAATTTACCGATATTGGTTTCTATCCTAACTCGTTTTCCGGTATGAACTGCCTGACGGATTAATTCGTCTAAAACAGGTCCGATAGATTCTTCTTCTCTTCCTATTTCCAGTGCATCGCGTATCTGACCACTTATTTGATGTTCGCCAACTGCTTGAGATTCTAATCCTGCGGCTGTCGAGAATAAATTAATGATGGCAATTTCACTGTCTGGTAAAATAGATAAATACTGACGGTAATTACCAAAAGTGTCAAAATAATCAACAATTTCGTTGTGGCTTTTGCCGTAAGCGTATATCGATAACCTGTTACAGGTAGAAATAATAAATACTTCTTTGTAATGTTTTTTTAAAACCTGTATAGCAGCTTTGGTTTGCTCCTTATTTAAAGCTAATCTTTCTCTTACTGCTATTGGGGCAAAACGGTGACTTAATTCTACTCCTACTATTTTATCCATAAGTTTTTTTAAGGAATGCAAATTTACCAAAAATATGGTAGTTTTTGAAGATTAAACAGATTGAAAATTTGATTTGAAGTAGTTAAATGATTTAAATGTTATTATTTATACCATAAAATCGATTTTTATATGATATATATCAGAATTTACGCTGCTAAAAAGAAGTTTTAATAAAGAGATATATCATATTATTATGATATATAATATCTAATTTTGTTGTTGCGTAACATATAAATTAAAAAAAATAATAATTATGATGAATTTAAAATTAATAGTCTTAACAGTAATAGTAATTACATTGTTTTCTTGTGGAGGAAGTACTCCCACAGAAGAAAAAACAACAGAGGTAAAAGTAGAAGAAAATGCTGCACCTGCAGATCCAATGTCTGATAAAGGCATCGGACCAATTAAATCAATAGATATAACAGCCGATGTTAATGCTGCGATGGCTACTGAAGGAGAAGCTATTTTTACCGCAAAATGTACTGCGTGCCATAAAATTGGAAAAAGATACATCGGACCGGATTTAACAGGCATAACAGCTAGAAGAACACCTGAATGGATTATGAACATGATTTTAAACCCGGTTGAAATGGTTGCAAATAATGAAATTGCCAAAAAATTATTAGCAGAATATAATGCTCCAATGGCAAATCAAAATTTAACTGAAGAAGAAGCAAGAAAAGTTTTAGAATTTTTTAGAACTAAAAATTAATAACCAAACATAAATAAAACATAACAATATGAAAACAATAGTAAAACTAGCTTTTGCCTTTATACTTGCTTCCTTTTTTGGCTGTGCACCAACGGGTAGTGATAAAGACAAAGGAACATCAAAAGGAGCGCTGTCCGGTAATGCGGCCGAAAAAGTATATGTTGCACCGGGAGAATACGATTCTCATTATGCATTTATTTCAGGCGGATTTAGTGGGCAGTTGTCTGTTTATGGTTTGCCTTCCGGTCGATTGTTTAGAGTAATACCTGTCTTTTCTCAAGACCCTGAAAAAGGGTATGGTTACAATGAAGAAACTAAACCAATGTTAAATACATCTCATGGATTTATTCCTTGGGGAGATGCTCACCATCCTGATATTTCTCAAACAAATGGAAGTTTAGATGGTCGTTGGGTTTTTATTAATGAAAATAATACACCAAGGATTGCACGTATTAGTTTAGAAACTTTTGAAACCGAAGAAATTATTGAAATCCCTAATTCAGCTGGAAATCATAGTTCTGCTTACGTTACCGAAAATACTGAATATGTTGTTGCAGGTACTCGTTTTGCGGTTCCATTTCCTCAAAAAGATATGCCGATTAGTGAAATGAAAGGAAATTTTAAAGGTGCCCTTTCATTTTTGAAAGTTGATAAAGAGAGTGGGGATATGGATATTTCTTTTCAAATCAGTATGCCGGGATTTGATTATGATAAATGCCATCCGGGAAGAGATAAATCGCACGATTGGTTCTTCTTTACTACCTACAATACTGAGGAGGCTAATTCATTATTAGAAGTAAATGCATCACAAAACGATAAAGATTTTATTGCTGCAATTAACTGGAAAAAAATTGAAGAATATGTTGCAAATGGTGGCGGTACTAAACAACCTACAAATTATGCACATAACAAATGGGATAATGATAAACATACTGCTACAAGTGTAATGGTAAAAGAAGTATTGGTTGTCGATCCTAAAGATGTTCCCGGAGCATTTTATTTCTTGCCAACAGCAAAATCTCCACATGGTTGTGATGTTGATCCAACAGGTGAATACATTATAGGTAGTGGTAAATTAGCTGCTGCAATGACTGTTCATTCATACTCAAAAATGATTAAAGCTATTGAAGCTAAAGCTTTTGATGGAGATGCTTACGGTATTCCAATCCTTAAATTTGAAGCTGTTAATTATGGTGTGTTAGAGCAACCAGGTTTAGGTCCACTTCACACTGAATTCGACTCAAGAGGTAATGCTTATACAACATTCTTTATTTCTTCTGAAGTTGTAAAATGGAATGTTAAAGACCTTAAAGTTATTGATAGACACCCTGTTTATTATTCTGTAGGGCACTTAATGATACCAGGTGGTAACTCTAGAACACCTGATGATAAATATTTAATTGCAATGAACAAAATAACAAAAGACCGTTATTTACCAACTGGTCCGGAAGTTTGTCAGTCTGCTCAATTGTTTGATATTTCCGGTGATAAACTGGAATTATTATTAGATTTTCCAACAATTGGAGAACCACACTATGCAGCTGGTATTGCAGCAGATAAAATTTCTTCTAAATCAAAAAAAATATACAAATTAGAAGAAAACAAACATCCTTATGCGGTGAAGAGTGAAGCCGAAACCAAAGTTGTTCGTAATGGTAACGAAGTACATATTTACATGTCAATGATTCGTTCTCATTTCTCTCCTGATAATATTGAAGGAGTGAAAGTTGGGGATAAGGTGTTTTTCCATATTACTAATTTGGAACAAGATTTTGATGTACCTCACGGTTTTGCTATGATTGGTGCTAATACTTCAGAAATGTTGATTATGCCAGGTAGAACTGCTACATCAATTTGGGAACCTAAAACAGTAGGTGTTTGGCCTATGTATTGTACTGATTTCTGTTCTGCATTACATCAAGAAATGCAAGGTTATGTTAGAGTTTCTGCAAAAGGATCTAATACACCTTTAACATATACTCTTGATGGAGATATTCCTGGTAAATGATAATATAATGTAAGTTGGAGCAAAAAAAACGGATAACTAAAAGTTATCCGTTTTTTTTAAAACTGATTTAATCAAACAATTAATCTTCTTAAATTAAATAAAAGAATGAAAAAATCAAAAATATTAATGATTGTAGGAAGCTTGCTTTTAGGGGCTTTATTTTATTATCCATTATGGAAAATAACACTAGTGGCACCACAATATCCTGAACCTTTAGGATTAAATATTCATATTAATAAATTATCGGATGGAGATCAGTTTAATGATGTTAATAATATTGATTTATTAAATCATTATATTGGCATGCATCATTTACCATCTAAAGACAATGTGAAAAAAGGAGTAATAGAATCTTTTCCTGAATTTACCTATATGCCAATAATTGTGGGACTTATGATAGTTTTAGGTATGGTGTTTGGTTTTTTAGGAAAAAAGAAACTGTATGCTACTTGGCTAGGATGTATAGCAGTGTTGGGAATTTTAGGAATTTACGATTTCTATTCTTGGTTACATAAATATGGTAATGAATTAGACCCAAATGCAATTTTAAAAATGACGGATCCTGCAACTGGAAAATTAATGGCTTACAATCCACCAATTTTTGGATTTAAACATATATTAAATTTTGAAGTTTATTCTTACCCAGCTGCTGGTGCCTATTTGATATTTGCAAGCGTGCTATTGGTCTTTGGGGCTTATTTTCTAGGCACTAAAGAAGTGAAAATATAATTAGAGTTTCTTAAAAATAACGAGCACATATTACATGTGCTCGTTTTAATATGTTATAAATCATATCATTAATTTTATCAAATGAAAAAAAATATCTTAGCAATATTAATTTGGCTTAGCTTGCTTACTTCATTTACATCGTGTAGTGTTGAGCCTAAAGAAATTAAGTATGGTAATGACCATTGTTTTAATTGTGATATGACTGTTGTTGATAAAACACATGCAGCACAATATGTTACAAAAAAGGGGAAAGCTTATGTTTTTGACGCTGTTGAATGTTTGATGATGAAGCTTGAAAAGGATAAAAATGAAGAGTTGATGGCTTTTGTATTGGTAGCAGATTTTAATAATCCGGGAACTTTGATTGATGCTAAAACTGCCACATATTTAATTAGTGAAAAAATTAAAAGTCCAATGGGAGCCAATCTTTCCGCTTTTAGTTCGCCTGAAATTACAAATAAATTTTTAAAAGAAAATGGTGGAGAAATATTTTCATGGGAACAGCTAAAATTAAAATATTCCAAATAAAATGAGATTTTTTCTAATTCTATTTTTATTGGTTACCATTCGTTTACAAGCAAACACAATAAGAGTATGTGAGTCGTGTAAAATAAAAACAATAAAAGAAGCTATTCTTTTGGCAAAAGATGGAGATACTGTTTTAGTAAAAAAAGGAATTTATAAAGAAACTAAAATCAATGTAGATAAATCAATTTACATTATCGGGGAAGATTATCCCACGCTAGATGGACAAAATAAAACAGAAAGTATTTTTGCTGCAAAAGCAATTGATTTTGTTATTTCAGGTTTTATTTTTAAAAATGTAGGACTGAGTTACACCAAAGAGATTGCAGCCATATTTGTTTCTGAGAGTACAAATTTCACATTAAAAAACAATGTTTTAGAAAAAGTTTTTTATGGCTTCATCATTCAAAGCTCAAATTTTGGTTTGATACAAAATAATAAAGTAACTGGTAAATCAATAAACGAAACAACTTCTGGTAATGGTATTCATGTATGGAAATGTAAAAATTTAAGAATTGAGCAAAATATTGTTAAAGGCATGAGGGATGGTATTTATTTAGAATTTGTAAATAATAGCTTTGTTTCTAATAATACCAGCCAAAATAATGTGCGGTATGGTTTACATTTTATGTTTTCAAATAACAATGAATATCATCACAATGAATTTAGGGAGAATGGTGCAGGAGTGGCTGTAATGTTTTCTAAATCCATTAAAATGCATCACAATACCTTCCATTTTAATTGGGGTGCAGCATCTTATGGCTTGCTTTTGAAAGAAATTAATGATGCTGAGATTTATGATAATATTTTTGAACAAAACACCATTGGAATAAATATTGAAGGTTGTAATAGAGTTAGCTATAAAAATAACCATTTTATTAGAAATGGTTGGGCATTAAAATTTAGGGGTGGGTGTTACGAAAATATTTTTGAATTCAATAATTTTATGAGTAATGCCTTTGATTTATCATACAATAGTAAGCTAAACGATAATAAATTTGAAGCAAATTATTGGAGCGATTATACAGGTTATGATTTAGATAAAAATGGTATTGGAGATGTGGCTTATCGTCCGGTAAAATTGTTCTCATACATTGTTAATAAAACCCCAGAAACTTTGATTTTATTGAGAAGTTTGTTTGTAGATATTATTAATTTTTCAGAAAAAGTATCGCCTGTTTTTACACCCGACAATTTGATAGATGCAAAACCATTGATGAAACCTATAGAATTGTAAATAGCTTAAGATGATAGAGATAAAAAATTTAACAAAAAAATTTGGTAAGCTAGTCGTTTTAGATGGCTTAGATTTAGACATAAAATCGGGTGGAATTTTTGCCGTTTTAGGACCTAATGGCTCAGGAAAAACAACGCTAATAAAAAGCATTTTAGGAATGGTTATTCCGAATTCTGGAGAAATTACAATTGACAATACTTCAGTGCTAAAACAGTGGGAGTATAGAAACGAAATTAATTATTTGCCTCAAATTGCAAATTTTCCTGCAAATTTAACTGTGGTAGAATTAATAGAAATGGTTAAAAATTTACGACCTAAAAAATCTAACGAAAATGAGTTAATCACACTTTTTGGCTTAACACCCTTTTTAAATCAAAAACTAGGAAACTTATCTGGTGGAACTAAACAAAAAGTAAACATCGTATTAACTTTTATGTTTGATAGCAGTTTAATTATTTTAGATGAGCCAACAAATGGGTTAGATCCTATTTCATTAATTCATTTAAAAGAAATAATAAAACAGGAAAAGGGAAAAGGTAAAACATTATTAATAACTACTCACATCATGAGTTTAGTAGAAGAAATAGCTGATGAGATTGTATTTTTATTAGACGGCAAAATATATTTTAGAGGAAGTGTGGCTGATTTAAAAAATCAAACCAATCAAACCAATATTGAACATGCTATTGCTCATTTATTAACTAAAGAAAATGTTTAAAATAATAAAATATAGTTTTTACGATTTAATGCGTAGCCGTTGGAGTTACGTATATTTTGCTTTTTATTTTGCTTTGGGTTTTGTGTTATTATTTTTAAACAACGACATTAATAAAGCAGTCATTACTTTAATGAACATTATTATTGTTTTAACTCCATTGATAGGTACAATTTTTGGCGTAATGTATTATTACAATTCTAAAGAATTTACCGAGTTACTTCTTGCTCAGCCCATTAAAAGAAATCGAATATTTTTAGGGCAGTATTTAGGAGTCTCGTTTTCTTTAACCTTAAGTTTAGTGTTAGGTTTGGGAGTTCCTTTTGTAATTTATGGGCTAGTTAATTCACCAGCTATTTTCGATTTTGTTTTACTACTGATTACTGGTACATTTCTAAATTTTATTTTTGTCGCATTGGCATTTAATATCGCTTTATCTAATGAAAATCGAATTAAAGGCTTTGGTTATGCGATATTAATGTGGTTGTTTTTAGCAGTTGTTTATGATGGATTATTTTTAATATCATTGGTTATATTCAACGAATATCCATTGGATAAAATTTCATTATTTGCCACCATGTTTAATCCAATTGATTTGTCCAGAATATTAATAATACTTAAACTCGATATTTCTGCATTACTTGGCTATACCGGTGCAGTATTTCAACAGTTTTTTGGCACTTTATTAGGAATGATTACATCATTTGTAGTATTGACTTTTTGGGTTGTTTTACCTGTTGGTAGAATTGCACTAAAAGCAAATAAAAAGGATTTTTGAGTGTTTATTCAAATTTATTAAGAGGAGCTCTAAAAATTAACATTTCATATCCCCTCTATCAAGAGGGGTAGGGGTGTGTAATCAGAAAATCCAATTTTTAGAACTCCTCTTAAATTAAAAAGACCTTTAATTCGTTTTCGAATTAAAGGTCTTTTAAACCTAACTTAATTAAAGAATGTATATTATTTTGGTAAAATTACCTTGTCAACCACATTTATAATTCCATTTGAAGTTTGTATAGTACCAATTACCTTAGCTCCTCCTACAAATACATCTTCACCTTCAACTGTAACTTCTAGGTAATCTCCAGTTGCAGTATAAATTTTTCTCCCTTTTTTAGCTTCTTTCATTAATGCTTTTTTATCAAAAGAACCTGGAGCAGCGTGTCTGGTTAAAATGTTTGTTAATTTTTCTTTGTTTTCTGGTTTAAGTAAATCGTCAACCGTTCCTGCAGGAAGAGCATCAAATGCTGCATTAACAGGTGCGAATACAGTTAAAGGTCCAGCATTTACCAAAATGTGTTCAATATGTGCAGCTTGTACTGCCGCAACAAGAGTAGAATGGTCTTTCGAGCCAATAGCTACTTGAAGAATGTTAGGGTCAGAAATTTCGTCAACAACAGAAGCTTGTCCTAAAGGTGTATTTTCTGGTGATTTCATTGTAGTTTCTCCAGTTTTTTCAGATGCTTTTTCATCACTACTATTGCAAGATCCAAAAATTAAAACCGATGCTAATATGTATATTGATATCTTAAGTTGTTTCATTTTATATAGGTTTCGTTTATATTTAATCAAAACTACATTAATTTTATGGTGATTTAGATGATTGTTCTCAATCAATAACCTTCTATTTAGAAGATAAAATATTGATGTATATCATATTTATGTAAAAAAAAGGATTTATATCTGTCGGAAAAAATCATTAATTAGTTTTAAATATGATTTAGTTCTTAATATTAATAATGAAATATTGAGGTTAATAATGAAATATTGAGGTACTTTAAATTTTTATTCTGTAGCGTGTATAAGTCGTAAAAAATAAATTAACACTTTTTTAACATACTAAGCCTAAAGTACCCATTTTAAGAAATTTTTTACCTTCAAAATTTAGGCTTTGAATGTTTGTTTCATATAACATGTTAATAACTAGGTTAATAAAATTATCTTAAAACTTTATTAATGTTTAAAACTAGATATACATTTGCCTACCTAAAATTAATTAATAACTATGAAAAAATTTATGATTTTACCAGTTGCTATGATAGCATTAATGGTAGTGGCTTGCGGACCAAGTCAAGAAGAAATTGCTGCACAAGAACAAGCTGTTGCTGATTCAGTTGCTGCTTATGATGCACAAGTTGCTGCTGATGCTGAAGCTGCTGCTGCTGCTGCTGCTGAAGCTGAAGCTGCTGCTGCTGCTGAAGCTGCTGCTGCTGCTGAAGCTGCTGCTGCTGAAGCTGCTGCTCCAGCAAAAAAATAATTTTGATTTAATCAAAATTGTGAAAAAGGGGGATTTTCTTAGAAAATCCCCCTTTTTATTTGTATTCAATTTTTGAATTTCATTTCACACCATTATTCCCGCTTCAAAATATAATTTTTCAATGCTTTCCTGATGGTTAGGGTGGGCAATTTTAACCAAAGCGTTTACTCGTTGTTTTATGGTTTTTCCATACAAATCGGCAACCCCGTATTCGGTTACAACATAGTGAACATGTGCTCGAGTTGTAACAACACCAGCTCCTTGTTTTAAAAAAGGTACAATTCGACTAATTCCATTGTTGGTTTGTGACGGAAGTGCAATAATGGCTTTGCCACCTTCACTTAACGAGGCTCCACGAATAAAATCCATTTGCCCACCAACACCAGAATACATTTTTGAACCTATCGAATCGGCACAAACTTGCCCTGTTACATCAATTTCAATGGCTGAGTTTATAGCAACCATTTTAGGGTTTTGTTTTATTACAGATACATCATTAACGTAATCAGAAGTCCGTAATTCAACAAATGGATTATCATCCACGTAATCGTAAAGCCTTTTACTTCCCATTAAAAAGGTTGATAACGCTCTACCAGGTGTAATACCCTTCTTATTTCCATTAATAACGTCTTTAAGTATTAAATCTATAACTCCATCCGAGAACATTTCGGTATGTAATCCTAAATTTTTATGATTTACTAAACGAGAAAGTACTGCATTTGGAATAGAACCAATTCCCATTTGTAAGGTACTTCCATCTTCTATCATATCAGCAACATAATGGGCAATTCTACTTTCTATCTCACTAGGTTCGCCAAGAATTAATTCAGGAATATCTTCTTCCTGTTCAATAAAAGTATCTAACTCAGAAATATGAATAATTCCATCACCATGAACACGAGGCATTTTAGGATTAATTTGAGCTACTACGTGTTTTGCATTGTCAATTGCTGCTAAAGTTGCTTCAACAGAAACACCTAACGAGCAATATCCATGTTTGTCGGGTGGAGAAACTTGAATTAAAGCAACATCAATAGGAATGATATTTCGTTTAAATAAATTGGGTAATTCACTCAAAAAAACCGGAGTGTAAGAACCATTTCCAGCTTTGAGTGTGTGTCTTACATTTTTTCCTATAAAAAATGAATTTACATGAAAACTGTCTTTGTATATTGGATTTGCATAAGGTGCATTTCCTTCAGTATGTAAATGACAAACTTCTACATTTTTTAATTCTTCATGTCTATCCGACATTGCTTTAACTAGGGCTTTTGGAACAGCTGCGGCAGCATGTAAATATACTCTATTGTTGTTTTTTATGATTTTTACAGCTTCTTCTGCTGAGACCGATTTGTACATGGTATTTTTTGATACAAATTTCGGTATAAAACTGATAGTAAAAATTGAGAATATTCATTATTTTAGACGTGTGAAAAACATCAAATGAAAAACTATCATATTATATTTATTGTTTTGAATATTGTGCTTTTCAATGGGAGCGTCTATTGTCAGTCCACAAATAATATTTTGGAGGATGATTCACTTCAGCAAAAAATGATTGATGAATTTTTTGAAATTGCATACGACAGTATCGTTGAGGTTGAACCAATAAAAAACTGCTTAGGCAAAAAAATCTATTTTATTGGAACTCATCACATAGGAACTGAAAATTTTTATAATAATATAAAAACCAAAATCGACTCACTTCATAAACATGGATATATATTATATTTTGAAGGAATAAGATCTGACACTACTAGTGATGGTTTTTTGTTTAGGAAAATGATAAGTAAGAAATTCAAAAAAATTATGGGGAAAAGTTTTAGCATGAATGAGCATTATATTGAATTCGCTTCAAAATATGAAGGATTGATTGCTCAACCCGAAATAGATTCACTTGGAGGAAATTCTAATGATATTAATGCAGATGTTTCTGTAAAAGATATAGTCGAATATTATGAACAAAAATATGGTGCAGTAAATGATAGCATTATTTATCAAAAAAATTATAAAGAAATTACACAGGATATTCTGCAAGAATTTCGTAACAAAAGATTATATAATCTTATAAAAACATCAAAACATCGTAAAATTTTAATACTATTTGGAATGGGTCATAAAGATTATTTATTAAAAATTTTCCGGGAAAAATGTGATTAGCTAAAAACTAATCATTCATACAATTCTTTTCTGAAAACAAATCAAAAAACCAATTTCATAAATACCGTAATTGGTATTTTTTAGAGGTGTTAAATAGAAACAATTTCTTCTAACTTTTTTTGTTGTAATACTTTTATTTTTTTACCATCAATTTCAAGAATCTTATCTTCTTTAAACTCAGCAAGTACCTTAGTAACTTGATTGGAGTTTAAACCAACTAATTCGGCAATATCCTGCCGACTCAAGTCTTCAATATTGTTTATTTCATGTGACGAATTTGTTCCCAATTTATCTACTAAAATTAAAAGTGCTTTTGCCACTTTTTCTCTTACATTAAATACTGCCATATCCCTTAATCTCGATTCTTCGTAATTTAGCTCGTTGGCAAGAAACAGCATTAAATTAATGGTAAATTTTGGCGTTTCTTCTAATATTTTATAGAAAAAATTTTTGCTTACAAAACAGATGGTTGAAGCCGTAATAGCTTCTGCCGAAACTGGATAGGTATTGGTCGATGAAAAACCTCGATGACCCAAAAAATCCCCCTCACTACTTATTCTTACAATTTGATTTTTGTTAAAAGCTCCTTTTTTAAATACCTTAATTTTTCCAGATAAAATAAAATAAATACCATCTGTAGCACTTCCTTCATGGAAAACCAATTGTTTTTTTGAATATCGGTTAATAATTTTTACGATGCCCATTTCATTCATTAATGAAATAGAACAATACTTTTTAATAAAACAATTTTCATTAAAACAGTCGAGGCAAGAGGTTTTATTTCGAATCATTAATAACTGGGTAAGTTTTTAATAAATGCATTTCCTTCTTCTATTTTTGTTATTAAATCGGATATTTTTTTTTCTTCAAACAAAAAATACAATCCATCTCGGTATTTTTTAAAATCGTGGTGTAACGGACAAGGATGTGTTTCGGAACATTCGTGCAAACCTAATCCACAACTGGAGAAAAACGATAAGCCGTCTATCACTTCAATAATTGTTAATAACGAAGTTTCTTTCGATTTTTCATTCAAATAAAAACCACCGTTCGGTCCCTTTAATGATTGAACAACGTCATGTTTAACTAATCGTTGTAGTATTTTGCTCAAAAAATGTACAGGTAAATCTAACTCTTTAGCAATTTCTTTTATGCCAAATTTATGCTTAAAAGTAGCATGATGACCTATATAGATAATAGAGCGAAGTGCGTATATACAAGATTTTGATAACATTTCTATGGTTTAAAGTTTATAGTTCGATGTTTGAAGTTGAAAAACATCAAACATCGAACATCAAACCTTGAATGGTTACTTTACATTAATTCTTGTTCAAATTTAATTGCTTTTGGGAACAAAATGTTATTTTCCAAATGTATATGTTGAAATAAATCGTTTTGATATTCTTCTAATGAATGATATAAAGCTCTATACGTGTTACAAGCATCTGCAGGAGGAGTGTAATTATTACTCAATTCGGCAATTTTCCTTAATATATCTCCAGCATCTGTATGTTCTGCTTCCATCATGTTTACTGGGTTTTGGATAGTCCCAAATGGAGGTGGAGATAAAGGTGTGCCTTCTTTTTTGGCTTTCCCAATTGCTCTAATAAATGGAAATAATACGTGTTCTTCTTTTTGCATGTGGGCATTTAAATCGTTTGCCAATTCATGAAACAAATGATTAATTTCTACCGTTTCAGTGTAATGATGTCCATGTACTTTAGCAACTTTATCCGAATATTCAATAATTATTTGATGGGCTTCAGTTACATACTTATGATGTGTGTTTACGATGTAATCGGCTAAAAAATCAATATCCCATGAATTAAAATCATGACCAGTTGATGGAGCTTTTCCTACATTAAGAATCTCTTCTTTAATTTTTGAATAATCTACTCCTTTTTTAGCACAAATCTCTTGAACAGATACATGTCCGCCACAACAAAAGTCTATACCATTTTTCTTAAAAACATCAGCTGTTTTAATGTTTTCTGTAACAATTTCTGCTACTGTTTTATTATCTATATTTTCCATAATTTGTATTTTTTATTGGACAAATATACGAATAATTTATTTAAAAAGAATAAAAGACCTAAATATCTTTTAATATTATTTTTAACTTTTTATGCTTAAATTTATCTAACAATTTGGTTATCACTGTAAATACTCTACTCTTTTTTTTTTTTACTTAACAAAATTTAGAAATGAAGAATGGATTGTTAATAAATTTTGTCAAATAACCCTTGAAGTCCCACCAATAATGAAGTAACTTTCTGTTGAAAAATATAGCTTATATTTTTATTGAAAGTAGCCATTTCTCTTTCTAACTTGCACAAGCATTTTTACCATTAAAAAGTAAAGAAGTAATAACCTAGTAAAACCCTTTGAAACAAATGAAAGAAGTAACAAGCGTAGTAAGTGAAACAACAAAAAAAGTTGACGAATCGTCATTAAGAATCGACGAAAACAAAAAAAACAAGATGAAAACTTATTCATTTGATGAAGCATTAAAAGATGCAACAATTTATTTCAAAGGGGATGAATTAGCCGCTAATGTTTGGATTAACAAATATGCATTAAAAGATTCTGATGGTAACATTTACGAAAGTAACCCAGATCAAATGCATAGACGTTTATCTGCTGAAATTGCTCGGATTGAAACCAAGTATCCTAATTCATATTCTGAAGAGGAAATTTATCAGGTATTAAAGGATTTTAAATACATTATCCCACAAGGTGGACCGATGACAGGTATTGGAAACGATTTTCAAATTGCTTCTCTTTCAAACTGTTTTGTTATTGGTAATGATGGAGAATCTGACTCTTATGGTGGTGTAATGAAAATTGATGAAGAACAAGTTCAATTAATGAAAAGACGTGGAGGTGTTGGGCATGATTTATCGCACATACGACCAAAAGGAAGTCCAGTAAAAAATAGTGCATTAACATCTACAGGTATCGTTCCTTTTATGGAACGCTATTCTAATTCTACTAGAGAAGTGGCACAAGATGGTAGGAGAGGAGCTTTAATGCTATCGGTTTCTATTAAACATCCAGATGCAGAACAATTTATTGATGCTAAAATGGATGGAACTAAAGTTACAGGAGCAAATGTTTCGGTAAGAATAGACCACGAATTTATGAAAGCCGTAAAATCTGGAACTCCATACACACAACAATACCCAATTAATTCAACCGAACCAAAATTCACCAAACAAGTTGATGCAAAAAAGATTTGGGATAAAATCATTCACAACGCATGGAAATCTGCCGAACCAGGTATTTTATTTTGGGATACTATTATTAATGAATCTATTCCTGATTGTTATGCCGATTTAGGATTTAAAACAGTATCCACCAATCCTTGTGGAGAAATTCCTTTGTGTCCTTATGATAGCTGCCGTTTATTAGCGGTTAACTTATACAGCTACGTAGAAAATCCTTTTACTCCAAGTGCTACATTTAATTATCAAAAATTCAACAAACATGTTGATATGGCTCAACGTATTATGGATGATATTGTTGATTTAGAATTAGAAAAAGTAAATACCATTGTTGAAAAAATTGAGGCTGACCCAGAAAATATCGAATTAAAAAGAACAGAATTAAACCTTTGGAAAAAAATTAAAACAAAATCTATTCAAGGTAGAAGAACTGGTGTTGGTATTACTGCAGAAGGCGATATGCTTGCAGCTTTAGGATATAAATATGGTACAGGTGCTGCAACAGATTTTTGCGAAGATATTCACAAAAAATTAGCCTTAGCAGCTTATCGTTCATCAGTTGATATGGCTAGAGATAGAGGTTCTTTTCCTGTTTATGATGCTATTAGAGAAGAAAAAAATCCGATGATTAACCGTTTAAGAGCTGAAGACGAGCAATTGTATTTAGACATGGTTAAATATGGTAGAAGAAACATTGCCTTGTTAACTATTGCTCCAACAGGAACTACAAGTTTAATGAGTCAAACCTCTTCAGGAATTGAGCCAGTATTTATGGTTTCATACAAAAGAAGAAGAAAAGTTAATCCGAACGACAAAAAAGTAAAAATTGATTTTGTTGATGAAGTTGGTGATTCTTGGGAAGAATACCATGTTTTTCACCATAAATTTATGACTTGGTTAACTGCAAACGGTTACAACGCTGAGGAAGTTTCTAAAATGGAAGAAACGGAATTAAATGAAATAATTGCAAAATCGCCTTACCATGGTGCGACTGCAAACGACGTGGATTGGGTGGAAAAAGTAAAATTACAAGGAGCAGTTCAAAAGTGGATTGACCACTCGATAAGTGTAACAGTAAACGTTCCAAACAGTTGTACCGAAGATTTAGTAAGTCAAATTTACCAAACAGGTTGGGAAAGTGGCTGTAAAGGAATTACTGTTTACAGAGATGGATCGAGAAGTGGTGTGTTATTGGCTAACGATAAAAAAGAAAATGAAGAAATTATCAATAAATTTTTAGAAACTAACGCACCAAAAAGACCTGATAAATTAGAAGCAGAAATTATTCAATTTAATAACGAGAGTGAAAAATGGATTGCAGTGGTTGGTTTATTAGATGGTCGTCCTTATGAAGTGTTTACTGGAGCTGCAAAAGAATCGTTTTCTATTTTATCTCATGTTCAAAAAGGTTGGGTAATAAAAGAAAAAGCTGCCGACGGTAAAAGTCGTTACGATTTTCAATACGAAGATAGCTATGGCTATAAAACAACCATTGAAGGATTATCTAGAACTTTTAATGAGGAATATTGGAATTATGCTAAATTAATTTCTGGAGTACTCCGTCATGGAATGCCATTAAACTTTGTGGTTGATATGGTAGATGATTTACACTTGAGTGGCGAAACTTTAAACACATGGAAAAAAGGTGTGGTTAGAGCATTAAAGAAATTTATCCCAGATGGAACTAAACCAGCAGAAAATATTTGTCCAAGTTGCAACGAACCATCGTTAGTTTATGAAGAAGGTTGTTTAAACTGCAAAAGCTGTGGACACTCTAAATGCGGTTGATTTAAAAGAAAAATAAATAGTTTGTAGAAAATCCTTTCAAGAAATTGAAGGGATTTTTTTTACAACGAAGCCAAAGGAAGAGTGGTAGTTGCTGGAGATTTAAAAGCTGAAGGGCCAATAACCTCACCTTTAAAGAAAACGGCATCGCTTTTTGAGTTGATACTCAAAAGATATTTATGAGCTTGGTTTTTAGTGGATTTGTAATGATCTATTTTACCAATAATTCTATTGTTGTAATAAACAACAAGCTTTTGCTCACCTGTCGCTGATGGAATTTTATTTATTTCCTCACCAAGTCTATAAATAATTACTTCCGAATTTTCTTCAACCGATTGCCATACAATACTTAATTTATTGGTATTGATTTCTGAGTTTATTAGCAATTCCATAGAGTTGCCATAAACAAAATATTGAAGCTCAGTAATAAAATTATTGCCCTTATTTAAACCAGGATGCAAAACAAAGATTGAAGAGATGCAAGTATAAAGTAGTATGTTTTTAATGATATTCATTTGTTTATTCGCTTTGTAATATTAAAACGATTTATTGGAATAAATGGTTGGTTTAGATTATTTATTTTTTTTCAGGAAAATGTATTTCATGCCAACATTAAACTCAATGGCAAATGTTCTGGCGGCTTCATAAGGGTTGTTTTCGTTAGCAATATTTATTACACCTTGAGTATATCTTATACCAGGTGTAATAATGATTTGTTTAGTTAGATAACGGTCTTGTTCTAAACCCAAAACTATACCTAAATCTAGGTTTTTAAATTCGTTGGAAACATTGTAAGTGTTATTTCCAGATGTTGCTTTAGCAGTAGTTAAATATCCAGCATAAACACCACCAATAAGGTTAGTGGAGTATTTTTTATTATCAAAAGTAGATTTGTTGCTCATTTTTTTAGCCAATACACTAATAGTGGTGTAATTCAGGTTTAAATTTTCGGTATAACTTAAATCATTTACTTCATATTTTCTGTTGTAACCTGATGTAGAAATAAAATTAACATTACTCTCTAAGTTAAGTTTGTCGGAAATAATTATACCTAAAGTTCCTCCAAAATTGTATCCAAAATCTAAAAACGAATGTTGTTTGGCAATTGAAATTTTATGGTTCGGACTAACTTTAGTCAATAAGTTTTGTTTTTTGAAACCGGCATTTATACCAACATAAAAACGTCTGGCATACATTCCAAACACAAAATGCGAAGAAAATCGTTTGTCGTTAAAAATGATTTTATTTTTTTCTTTTTTAACCAAAAATTCTTTTAATTCTAAAGTTTTAGTATTCAAATCAACACCGTGTTGTTCAGAGTTATTGATAGTTGATTCTTCAAAATCAAAATTTATACTTTCAACTTTTTTAGGAGAAAATTTTTCCATGCTTAATGAAGCGTAAAGAGGAGTTTCTGGTTTTGAGTTTCTGGTTTCTAGTTTCTTGTTACTGGTTTCTGGTTTCTGATTTCTAGTTACTGGTATCTTGTTGCTTGTTATTTCTTGTTTGTTGTTTGTCAACTTCGAACTGGAAACTGAAGGCTGAGAACTGTTACTTTCTTGTTGACTTAACACTGTTAATTGTGAATTGTTATTTTTAACTGTTATCTTGTTATTTGTTTTGTTTTGACTGAAATCTGAAGATTGAGAACTATTAACTGAAGACTGTGAATTGTCAACTGAAGACTGAATAGTATTGTAAGTTAAATAACTTCCAAAAAGCAGCATCAATAATGCAGCAGTTCTTAGGGTGAAGTTTCTCCACCAAATCATTCTATCGTAACGGTTTAACGAATTAAAAACTCTAGTCCAAACATTTTGTACATCAAGATTTGTAGAAAGTTTGTTCCAAACTTGTTGATCTGGAGTAGCTTCAACGTTTTTTATTTCGTTTTTGTACCAACCTTCAATATTATTTTCAGTTAATGAAGGAGGTGAATCAGACTTATCTAATTTATCGGCAACAGAATCCCAGCCACCTTCATCAGGCGTAACTTCGTAATTCGAAAGTTCGTTTTTATACCAATCTTCTATGTTGCTGTTATCTTTCATCTAACATAGTATTTGTTTACCAAATCTTTCAACAAGCTTTTTGCTTTAGAAAGTTGCGATTTTGATGTTCCATCACTAATGTTTAACATTTCAGCAATTTCGTGATGTTTATACCCTTCAACCACATATAAATTAAAAATAGTTCGGGCACCAGTCGGTATCATATTAATTAATTGCGAAAGGTCGGCTGTTTTGTACTGTTCAGAAACATCATCAAATGAACCACCAATGTATTCGTTTTCTTGAAAATCGACATTGGTTATTCGGTTGGTTTTTCTAAAATGGTCGATGGCTGTATTAACCATTATTCGTCGAATCCATGAGAATAAATTCCATTCGGTATTAAATTGGTCAAATTTTTTAAACACTTTAAAAAAACCATCATGCAATATGTCTTGAGCCAATTCTCTATCACTGGTGTACGTAAGACATACCCCCAACATCTTAGAAGCATACAAGTTATATAATGCTTCTTGATGTTTACGACTATTGTTGTAACAACCTTCTATGATTTCGGAAAGCTCCAAAGTGAATAATAATTTAATCGATTAATTAGAAGACGGTTAAGTTAAGCAAAAGGTTGGTTTGTTGTAAAAAAAATTTGAAGACTTTCTAGTTACTGGTTACAAGTTACTGGTTTTGTTTCTCTACGTAAGTCCTCCCGAAGGGAGGGTTGGGTGGGCTGTTAATATCATTTTAAAAAAAGCAACAATAGTTACACGTTAATTTTTTTTTGCTGCCTAACTTCGCAAGTCTAAAATTATTAGAAATAAAATGATTGTATTCTTTAAAAATAATTCAAATAAAATTATTGCAGTTCAGTTTAAAGGAAAGTTAAAGGAAAGTGATTTGCCTAAACTAGATTGGTTACTTGCATCAACTAAACTTAATGAAGAATATTTAACAGGTTTTTTTATTGGCCCACGTGCAGCAATGGTTTCTCCATGGAGTACCAATGCGGTTGAGATTACTCAAAATATGGGCATAGACAATATTTTAAGAGTTGAGGAATACAAAATTGTTAAAAGTAAAAATGCTTCTTTCGACCCTATGTTGGAGATACTTTATACCGAATTAAATCAAAAATTATTTAACATTGATAAAAAACCAGAACAAGTTTTATTTATTGATGACATAAAAACATATAGCGAAAAAGAGGGCTTGGCATTAAGTGATGATGAAGTAGAGTACTTAGAAAATGTAGTCGCAAGAATTGGGCGAAAATTAACTGATAGCGAAGTTTTCGGTTTTTCTCAAGTAAATTCAGCGCATTGTCGTCATAAAATTTTTAACGCAACATTTGTAATTGATGGTAAAGAACAATCCTCAACTT
>CAYJMI010000015.1:0-26251 GCA_964371285.1 uncultured Vicingus sp.
CCATGTGTTTATAGCCAAATTAACTTTTTCTGAGGCTATTGTCAAGGTAATTTGTTGTTTCGAAATTTCATCGTTTACATTGGTACTTGCATCGCCAGGAATTTCTACAATTTTTCTGATTGGAGCATACCCGTAAGCATTTATTACAAATTCATACTTTAAATTGGGCATTAATATCACCAAATAATTTCCTGTTTTAGCATTGGTGTTGTAAACTCCAACCAATTCGTCGTTAGATACATTATAGATAGAAATTTCTGCTTTTCGTAGTTGGGGGGCTCCTGTAATTTCAAAATTTCCTCGTATTAATGTAGAAGAAATTCCGCTTTGGTTGGTTCGAGCTTTGTACATGGTATAAGTTCCATCGGTAGCCGAACCTCTGTTTGAAACAAAATAGTAAGCACTTTTTTTGGTGGTATCTTGTTTTGAGATATTAACGGAATGGGCTGTTTTTACTTGGAAAAAGAATAAAAATACACCTAAAATAACAGACAATAAAACGTTCATTTTCAGTTTTTAAAGACCGAAAAGTAATTAAAATGGCTAGAATAGTGTGTTGATAAATTAAAGAGTTTTAAACAACCTTGTTTAATATCTCTGCTGCTCGTTCTAAAGTTTCCTCTTTTTTGGCAAAACAAAAACGCAGAATTTTTTCGTCCACATTTTTTTGATAAAATACAGATACTGGAATAGATGCCAGTTTATATTCTTTAGTTAAACGAATAGCAAATTCAGTATCTTTTTCATCACTTATGTTTGCGTAACTCAGCAACTGAAAATAGGTCCCTTTTGATGGAATAACCTCAAATTTTGAATCTTTAATGCTATCCACAAAAAAATCTCTTTTTTGTTGATAAAAATTGCTTAATTCTAAATAAGTGTTTTCGTTTTTAAGATACTCAGCTAAAGCATGTTGTATGGGAGTATTTACCGAAAAAACGATAAATTGATGTGCTTTTCTAAACTCTTTCATTAAATTACTTGGAGCCAAACAATAGCCCATTTTCCAACCCGTATTGTGAAAAGTTTTTCCAAAGGAAGAAATGATAAAACTTCGCTCCGCTAATTTTGGAAATTTACAAACACTTTGGTGTTTTTGTTTATCGAAAATAATATGTTCATACACCTCGTCACTTAGAATAATAATATCAGTATTAGAAACAATTTTTTCTAAAGCTAACATATCATTTTTACTCAATATTTTACCTGTTGGATTGTGAGGGGTGTTAATGATAATCATTTTGGTACGTTGATTAATCAACTTTTTAACCTGATTCCAATCTACAGCGTACTCGGGAGCCAACAACTGAACATAAACCGATTTACCACCGTTTAACTCAACTGCGGGGTCGTAACAATCGTAGGCCGGAGTAAAAATGATTACCTCATCACCTTCTGATATTGTTGCAGCAATAGCGGTATATATTGCTTGTGTTCCACCTGCAGTAACTGTTATTTCGGTATCTGAATGATAATCTACACCATATAAATTAAATGTTTTTTTAGCAATTTGTTCTCTCAACGACATTAAACCAGCCATTGGTGCGTACTGATTTAAACCTTGATGCATGGCATCAGCAACCAAATTAAATAATTTTTCGTCGCCTTTAAAATCTGGAAATCCTTGTGATAAATTCAACGCATTTTGCTCGTTAGCCAATTGGCTCATCACTGTAAAGATAGTAGTACCAACTTGTGGTAATTTTGATTTAATGAGGTTTGGATATTCTAACATACATTTTTGTAAGGATGGCAAATTTAATAAATCCAAGCTAAAGAAATAACTATTAAAGAGTATTTAGACGAACAAGATTTTTTTCTCGTTATTTGCTCGTCCATGATTGATGAAGCTTGACCTTAGTACCATTTGGATACTAAAATTAAACACTGTTATAAAATAAGAGCCATTTGTTATCACTAACAAATGGCTCTTTTATTTATTAGAATGTTTTTATACTTAATTATCACTAGGCAAGAAAGAATATCTTTTTGCATAATCCAACATTTGTTCAGTAAAATCCTTTGGATATTCAACTTTAATGTCGGTAATTTCTCCTTTGGCATCGGTTATAGGCACCAATTTAGGATTAATAAACCCACTGTAAGGAGCAATTTTTAATTTCTCCACTCTAGCCAAAACTTCTTTATGTATTGCTTGATCAACCTGTACTCCATATTTTTCTACTAAAGCTGCACCAGCTTTGTAATCACCTTCCGATTTAATTTTTTGGATAATCATTAAAAGTTCTCCAAAAAGGGTTCTGAGTTTTTTATAATCATTAACAACAAAATAGGTTTTTCCTTCTTTCACTATTTTTTCAATTACATTGTCTTTTTTACCTTTTTCAAAAGCCCAGGCTGCAACTAACTGTCTGTTTCTCATGTGAGCTTCTTCAATAACTGCTCCTGGTTCTAAACGCATTAATTGTGTCATCATTCCACCTCTGATGTAGCCATCGTAAGCAGTTTTACCAACATCGATAGATGATGTTAAACCCATTTCCACAAGTTTTTTATCCATTAAATAATAAAGCCCCACTAAATCGGCTCTAGCTTCTTCAAGTGTAGAAGCATAGTTTTTTAGTGTTTCATGAGGGGTTCCAATTCCAGGGTTTAATTGTCCTGAGGCATGACCAATAACTTCATGTAAGGCGGTGTGCATTTTGTCGCCAATTTCTCCATGAGTCTCTTCCATAGTTATTTCATTCTCAGAATAACAAAATTCTTGTAACATTCCAGAGCTTCCAGCTTTACTGTAAGCATCGATAATACTTCCTAAACTAACTGATTTTGAACCGTGTGCAGCTCTAATCCAGTCTGCATTTGGTAAATTAACTCCAATTGGAGTTGATGGAGACGCATCGCCAGATTCTCCAGCTACTTCAACAACTTTATACGTTACACCTACTACTTTTTTCTTTTTATGTTCTGGCAAAATGGTTGAATTATCCTCAAACCACTGTGCATTTTCTGCCACTACAGCCATTCTTTCAGAGGCTTCAAAATCTTTCATTTGAATAATAGATTCGTAAGAGCCTCTATATCCTAATGGGTCGTTATAAACTTCAATAAACGAGTTGATATAATCAATATCGCCATCTGTTGCTTCACACCAAGCAATATTGTAGGCATCCCAAATTTTTAAATCACCTGTTTTGTAGTACTCTACTAATAGTTTTAATGCTTTGGCTTGACCATCATTTTCGGCAACACCTACCGCTAAATCTAACCATTTAATTACCTCATCAATAGCAGCACCATACATTCCGCCTGATTTCCACACTTTTTCTTCTAAACCATTTGCACCTCTTACCAATTTTGAATTTAACCCGTTAGAAACAGGTTGTTTGTCTTTTTTGTCAATTTTCGCTGCATAAAATGCCTGAGCTTCTTTTTCAGTAACATCTTCTCCATAAAAATTAGTTGCTGAAGCTAATAATAAATCGCTTTTAGGGTCAAGACTCACTTTTTTATTGTCTAGTTCTGGGTTAAAAATTACCTCAATAATCTCTGGTGCTAATTCAGTCTTGGTATCGTTCATTAAAGAAGTAAAATACTCTTTAGTAAATTCAGGAATAAATTTATCGTTTGAATAATGGTGGTGTATTCCGTTTGCAAACCAGACTCTTTTGGTGTAAACCATAAAGTTTTTCCAATCGTTCGACTCTTTGTCACCTTTATATGTTTGAACAATATTTTCTAACGCACGTTTGATTTTTAAGTTATGACGATAGTTTTGGTCCCATATTATTTCTCTACCAGCATAACCCGCTTGCGTTAAATAATAAGTTAATTTTTTTTGTTGAAGACTAAGTTTATCCCAACCATTAATTTTGTAACGTAAAATTTTAATATCAGCGAACTGTTCGGGATTCCAGACAAAATTGGAATCATTTTCTTCTACTACAACCTCAGTAGTTTTATCGTTTTTAGCTTCGTTTCCACCACAAGAGAACAATAATGTACTCGCTATGGCAAACAAAATAAAATATTTTGTATGTTTCATGATAGATTTAATTAATAAATGAGTTTTTAAATAAGTCGTGCAAAATAAAATAATAAAAGTGATTTTAACAATGATAAATACACTAATGGTTAAAAACATGGTTAACTGGATAGCTTAGTTGAATAATATTACAGATAAAACCTAATATTGCAGGCTTAAATTTTTGAACGGTAAAAAACAATGAAACGAATTAACGAATACAAAAAATTATTTTCGGTAGAAGAAGATCTTGATCTTAAGTATTTAAAAACGACTTATCGAAATTTGATAAAAGAATGGCATCCCGATAAATTTCAAGCGGAAAATCCTTTAGTAACAGAGGCTGAAATTAAAAGCCAAAACATTATTGATGGTTATCATTTTTTGGTAAGTATTGCTCCAGAAACTAAAGAGGCTAATCTTGAAGAATACAATATAACAACATCCGCTTCGGGCATAGAAGATTTTCACCACAAAGGGCTTTTGTTAGAAATCTCCTTTTTAGATGGAAACACTTATGAATACTTTGGTGTGCCTCGAACGGTTTTTGTAAAAATGATAAATTCTGATAAACAATATCGTTTTGCAAAACGGAATATTTTTAACTCCTATTTGTATCGAAAAATCAAAAAAAGTGTTCAAGAAGCCTAAAAAAAATTAGGTAAATAGATATTATTCAAAAATGACTTCTAATATAAATTAATACTAATTTTGACAAAAAAGCATCCTTGAAATCAATACTAAATTATCTAATCAAAATTTCTGCTTTTTATCGATTATCCCTTTTATTTAGTCTCTTAGGGTTAATGGTTGTAGTTATTGATTTTGGTTTTACTCAAGTATTTTTTTTTCAAAAACTAATCCAAGTTTTTTTCTTTATAGTCATTTCCTTTAACCTAATTAATACGTTTGTTAGTTATTTTACCGACAAAAATGCTCTTCGTTTTAAAGTGCTAGTTTTTGATATTATTACTTTTTGTGTTATCCTTTTAGCCATTTTATCTTTTTTTTCAATTGGTAATTCAGTTTTAATTTCAAACAATTTTAGTTTTAAAGATTGGATACGATTAGCTATCTTTTTAGCTTTCGTAAAAGAAGTTACCCTTATAAAATTTAGTTTTAAAAATTTTAATGTAAACCCTGCACAGCTTTTTATTGTTAGTTTTTTTGCAACTATTCTAACGGGGGCTTTATTTTTAATGTTACCCAATGCAACCGTTGCTGGTATTTCTTTTGTTGATGCACTTTTTACTAGTGCAAGTGCGGTTTGCGTTACAGGATTAACAGTAGTTGATACGGCTACTTATTTTACACATTTGGGTCAAACTATAATTATGATTCTTATTCAAATAGGGGGATTGGGAATAATAACTTTTGTAGCATATTTCAGTTACTTTTTTAAAGGTGGTTCAAGCTATAGAAATCAACTAGTAATAAGCGATTTGGCAAGTAGCGAAAGAATTGGAGAAGTTTTTTCATTAATAAAAAAAGTACTTTTTATTACCTTTTTTATAGAACTATTGGGAGCAATTTTTATTTTTATTTTCACTGCCGATTTTTATTTTTCCTCCTTTTACGACCAATTTTATTTTTCTATTTTTCATGCCATTTCAGCATTCTGTAATGCAGGATTTTCAACACTTTCGAATAATTTATACGATAATGGATTGCGGTTTAATTATCTTTTTCAAACTACAATAATATTACTTTTTGTAATTGGAGGTTTAGGATTCCCAATTGTTGTTAACTTACTAAAATACCTTAAATCTTTTTTGAGACACACTTTTTTAAGCCTTTTAAATATTAATTCAAATAAAAAACCATGGGTTCTCACCTTAAATAGTAGGATTACTCTCATTACCACATTTTCTCTTACCATTGTTGGCTCAATTTTACTTTATTTCATTGAATACAACAATACATTGGCTGATCATTATGGTATTGGCAAGGTAGTTACCGCCGTTTTTGAAGCTACGGCTCCAAGAACAGCAGGATTTAATACTATTAATATGTTAGATTTAACTCCAGCAGCTGTATTGATAATCATATTTTTAATGTGGATTGGAGCTTCTCCTGGATCAACTGGTGGTGGTATTAAAACAAGCACATTTGCTATAGCTACACTAAATTTTATCAGTTTGGCTAAAGGAAAAACAAGAATTGAAATATTTAGAAGAGAAATCTCTGAAATAACAATAAGAAGAGCATTTGCAGCTATAGTATTGTCGTTAATTATCATTGGTATTGGTATATTTTTAATATCAATTTTTGATAAAGACAAATCAGTAATAAGTATTGCTTTTGAATGTTTTTCTGCTTTTAGTACTGTTGGTTTAAGTATTGGAATAACCTCTAGTTTAACTGTTTACAGTAAACTTGTAATAGTTTGTATAATGTTTATCGGTCGAGTTAGTTTATTTGCCATATTATTTGCCTTTATTAAAAAAGAAAGATATAAAAACTATGCATACCCAAATGAAGAAATAACTATTAACTAGGAAATGTGAGAATATAACAATGTGGAAATGTAACAATTGAAGACTGAGATTTGAAGATTGATAACTAAATAATAAATTAAACTTAAATATATTACCATGAAATTTATAATAATTGGACTTGGCAGTTTTGGTGGACCACTAGCAATAAAATTGACCGAACAAGGCAACGAGGTAATTGGCATTGATAGCAGAATGGTTAAAGTAGATGGTTTGAAAGAAAAAATTTCTCATACCATTTGTATGGACGCAACCGATGAGTTTACAGTAACAGGTTTACCCATAAAAGAAACCGATGTGATTATTGTCGCCATTGGCGAAGACCAAGGAGCTAACATTATGGCTACGGCTCTTTTTAAAAATTTACAGCCTAAACGGTTAATTAGTAGAGCCATTAATCCATTACATGAAAAGGTTTTGGAAGCCATTGGTGTTGATGATATTGTTCATCCCGAAGAAGAAACCGCAGAACGATGGTCTAAAAAACTATGTTTAAATGGTTTGGTGGATTCTTTTGAATTAAGCGATGATTTTAGTATTGTTGAATTAAGTGTGCCAGAGAAATTAGAAGGGAAAAAGATTGGTGAAATTAACTTTAGAGAAAAATATCAGTTGTTAATTTTAACTACCATTAAAAATGTACGAGTAAAAAGTTTAATTGGAAAAAGCAGTATTAAAAACAAAGTACAAGGTGTTGCTTCGTTAGATACTGTACTAGAAAAAGGTTCAATCATGGTGGTTTATGGTGCCAATAAAGATATTCGAGCATTTATTAATAATCAATAAGAAATCGTTTTTTTATAACTTAATGATCTATTGAATTTCAATTCCTCCGTTTTCATTGTTAAGAATAAAATAATGGCAGTTTGAAAATAAAATCTTTCGAACCGCCATTATAATGAAACACCTAAAATTAAAGCATTAATAAATAAAAGGCAGCACCTGCAAAATA
Source organism: uncultured Vicingus sp. (assembly GCA_964371285.1). GTDB lineage: Bacteria > Bacteroidota > Bacteroidia > Flavobacteriales_E > Vicingaceae > Vicingus. The sequence continues at coordinate 7,433 of CAYJMI010000015.1, forward strand.
ACCTATTAGAGCCCATAAGCTTATATTTTTAAGGTACCAAAAAAAGTCAATTTTCGCTAATCCCATTGCAGCAACACCAGCAGCAGACCCTATTATTAAGATACTTCCACCAGTTCCAGCACAATAAGCGATAAGTTCCCAAAAATAATGATCCATAGGATAAGTTTGCATATCGTACATCCCCATTGATGCTGCAACTAAAGGTACATTGTCTATTATTGCAGAAAGAAGACCTAAAGAAATTGAAATTATTTTTATGTTTCCAACAGCATCGCTCATTGCTGTAGCAAGATTTGTAAGTAGTCCAGTAGATTCAAGAGCTGCAACAGCAACTAAAATACCAAGAAAAAACAATATACTGGGCGTGTCTATTTTTTTTAAAGCATGCGAAACAGAAATTTTATCTTCCTCTTCTTTATTTTTGTGCAATAGTTCAGTAACCACCCACAATACAGCCAATCCTGTAAGAATTCCTAAAAATGGAGGTAAATGCGTTATTGTTTTAAAAACTGGAGCAAAAACCAATGCCGACATACCTAGAATAAATACAACATTTTTTTCAAAATTTGAAACAGTTGATTCCGAATCTATTTTGATGGGTTTTTCGAATTCTCCTTTTACTTTAAACGACACCAATGCTAAAGGCACCACCATACTGATAAGCGATGGAAGAAACAATTTTAACATAATATTTACTGTTGAAATCTGACCACCTATCCATAACATGGTTGTGGTTACATCACCAATAGGAGTCCATGCACCCCCAGCATTTGCTGAAATTACAATCATTCCAGCAAACAACAACTGGTCATTTTTATCTTTCAATAATTTACGAATTAACGTAATCATTACAATTGTTGTAGTTAAATTATCGAGTACCGATGAAAGAAAAAATGTAATAAAACCTATTATCCAAAGTAAAACCCTTGTTTTATTTGTAGTTAACAGTTTAGTAATAACATCAAATCCATGGTATGAATCTATTAGCTCCACAATGGTCATTGCACCAATCAAAAAAAAGATGATTTGCGAAATACTTCCTACATGTTCAACTAATTGAGATACTACTGTTTCTGGACTGGATGAGGTTTGCAAAACATAAATTGTCCAACAAATTGCTCCTGTAAGTATTGCTATTGCAGCTTTATTTACATGAATTTTGTTTTCAATAGTAATAAAAAGGTAGCCAATAATAAAAGCTATAATAATTAGTGTATTCATAATTTTAAATATTTAAACTAGTTGATTTATATGTTGATTGTTAAGTTTTAGTAATTCGTTTATTTTTTTTGCCCATCGCTCAATTAGCAAAAAATCTTCTCCCAACTGCATTCTATCATCTGAATTATACAATTCTAAAATAATATTTGCCTTGTTTTTTAAAGAAGGTAATAAACTTAATTCGAGTTTATCAATTATTTTTTCATCGCCGTTCGACCTGCTTGTGTTGACTATTTTACAGTCTTGAATTTCAGCAAGATTGATATATTGACTAATTTCTTTATCCTTTACTCGTTTGAAAAAGAAAAGAAAATTTGAGGGTTCATCTAGTCCAATGATATATTCCTCGCAACATTCGTGCTGAGTTATTTTACAATTTTGTTTAGCTGCAATGTTCGAAAGCGATTGAAAAAGTAGTTTTTCTTGTTTTCTACTGTTTCTTCCCATTAACACAAAGGGGAGAATACAGATGGCTATTAAAATAGCTCCTGTAATGGTTATTCCTATATCCATTTTAAAGTTTTTTGGTTAATTATAAATAATATTTTTAGAGAATTAAACCCTCTAAAAAAATGAATTGCAATACCTAATTTATAGGCAATTGCTTATTTAAAATGGATTACCAAAAATAATGGAAGGGGAAAATGATATCAACTTTCTGATATCTAATTAAAAAGTTTCTGGAGAACGAAGAATATTGCGAAAATGTATTTACAATTATCTGTTCTGTTGATTTTAATATCAAAGAAAATTCGTTGAACGGGTTTTTAATGCTTGGAAGTGGAGGGCAATTTGTTTGAATAGCACCTTCTGACTGCGAAGTAATAGGATTGAAGTTATCCGAAATTAAAGTAACTGTTTTGTCATTTTCTAACGTTGGTTTGTTAGAAGAATTAACCTCTCCAGTATAAAATGTACCTATTGTAAAACAATAAACAACCACTACAAATACTACCCCTAAAACTTTAAAAGCTTTTTTCACGCTACAAATGTAAATGGTAAATCAATCGGTTTGTTAAAGTATCAAACAATTATTTTATTGGATACTCCGTTCAATTACAACTTTATATTCCATTGAATTTCGTTGTCCCAGTTTTCACGGATGGTAATTTTATCCTGATAAAAAATAACTTTTTCGGGCTGAAGGTTTAATTGGTAATTACCTGTATCCCATTTTTTGTTGCCGTTATTATCAATAATTAACTTTATTTGATATTCGCCTGGTTTTAAATAATTAATGTTAAATGTTTTAACATTTCTATCATAAAACTCTTCGATTATTTCGTTTTTTTGGAGAAGTTGCACAATATACTCTTCTTTAAAATCAGGTGTAATCGTGAATTTTAAATTGCCATAATCTTCTTCGTTTCTGGTTTTAAACACAGTAATTAATGAATCATTTTTTAACTGATAAATGGACAAAAATGCTTCGGGTTCAATTAATAATTTATAATTAGCATGGGCTTTAAAAGGGTAAATTAAATGAATGTTGAGAGCAGATAAACTATCTTTTTCTAACTTAAAATCTACCAACAAACTATCTTCAAACAAGTTGATTTTTTCTTTTTGAAAGGATGTAATGGGTTGATTTGAACTAAGTACTATTTTTTGATTCAAATCAAATAACGAAGAAACATTACTTTTTAGACTTAAAAGTGAGTCTTTAAATTCGGAGGTGAGTATCATTTCCACTTTAGAAGTATCAATAATTTTACCATTATCTTTAACAATAAAAAACTGTTGTGGTGTTATAATTTCTTGATTTAACCAAAACGTATGTTGTGTTTTGGTTTTGTTACTTTCCATAGTTACAAAGGGATATGGTTCTCCATCTAAATTCAACAGTTCTATCTCATTTGTAGGGATATTAAACTCAATTGATAATTTCCCGTACTGTTTGTTTTCAATTTTTTTAACGAATTGGATTTCGCTTTGTTTGGTAAAAAGATATAAAGATGAATCTAAAAAATTCGAATCCAACAGACTAGGTTCATTTAAAAAAGCCAATTGTTCGTTGGATAAATCGTACAAATAATTTCCATTAATGTCATCTAAAGCAAAAACCTTGTACTGCCCTTTTGCAATATTAGTAATAGTAAAAGTTCCATCCTTTTTAGTTTTGGTAAGATAATTTGGTTTTTGCTTGATGGGTAATGAGTCATCTAAATGATTATAAAGCATTACAAAAATATTCTCTTTTGGTATTAAATCTTCTGCGTTTAACACTTTTCCCGAATAAGACAACGAATCAATATAATCTCCGGTAGAAAAAACATATTTGTAATTTGGGTATGGATTATTTTCGGTGATATCAATAATTGCATCACCAAAATTTAAACTGTAGGTGGTGTTTTCAGCCAACTTAGCCGAAAGTTTTATCACCATTTTTTTACCTTTAATCATCACCTCTGGTTTTTCGTCCATCAGTGGCGAAACAATCAATTGATTTTGCAAATTGTTTAAACGAACAAACTCATTAAACTCTACAACAATTTCTTCGTCAACAAAATTTAAAGTTTGATTTTCGGGAATAGTCGATTTAATTTCGGGAGGCAAAACATCTTTATCTCCTCCTGTTAAGGCAGAACGTTGAGCACATGAAAATAAAAACCCCACCAACAACAACAAATTGAAAATAATATACGAATTATATTTTAGCTGATTTTTCAAGAAAATGATGTTATCAGGTTGGTAATTTGAAGCAGGTGTTTTTCATCTGTTTCATCAAAAGTATTTAATTCTTCGCTATCAATATCCAGTACCATAATTACTTCGTTTTTTTTATTAATAACAGGCAAAACAATTTCTGATTTTGAAGCCGAACTACAAGCAATATGACCAGAAAATTCATCAACATTTGGAACGATAATCGTTTTTGCTTGTTGCCATGAGGTGCCACAAACTCCTTTTCCTTTTTTTATTCTTGTACAAGCAATTGGACCCTGAAAAGGTCCTAAAACCAATTCTTCATTTTTAACCAAATAAAACCCTACCCACAAAAAATGAAACGTACTTTTTAATGCCGCACTAATGTTAGCCAAATTGGCAATAATATCCTGTTCGCCAAAAACCAAAGCTTGCAGTTGAGGCAATAACGTTTTGTATTGGTCTTCTTTAGAAAGATGTTTAGCTATAAATAAATCTTCTGCCATGTTGTTTAATATGTTACAAAGATAAGTTTTGAATAAACTAAATTGGAATAAAAATAAAATCTATTTTATTTCAAAAATTAAACACCTGCCCAACTGTTTAGTCCGTGGTTTTTTATTGTAAACTTAATTTATCGACTTAACGCTAATTTAACATACATTTAATTATTAGTTAATCGTTTAGTTTTTAGGTTAAGTTACTTTTGCCATGTTTTAAACACTATTTATGTTTTTGGCAAACTATTAAAATTAAAAATAAATTAACAACATGACTAAAATTAAATTACTATTAGCAGCAATCATTATATCAACGATTGTTGTTGCACAAGAAAAAACCAATTCAAAATTTGGAAAAGGAATATTAAATATTGTTGCAGCCGATACTTCGTGGAGCATGAAATTTTCTGCCCGTTTTCAAACCTTATATGAAGGTCAGTGGAATTTAAACGATACCGCTGGAATTACAGAAGGAACATCAAAATTTTTAACAAGACGTGCACGTCTAAAATTTGAAGGGTTTGCTTATTCGCCAAAATTAGAATACAAAATAGAACTTGGCTTGAGCAACAAAGACATTTCCGGAGCAAGTTCACATACCGGCAATTCGCCAAACTATATTTTAGATGCCCTTTTAAAATGGAATTTTTATAAAAACTTTTCACTTTGGGCTGGTCAAACAAAGTTACCAGGAAATCGTGAACGAGTTATATCTTCAGGTAATTTACAATTTGTTGATAGATCATTGTTAAATAATGAGTTTAATATTGATAGAGATTTTGGCGGACAATTACGTCATCACTTTAAACTTGGAGAAAAATTTGAAATACGAGAAATGGCAACAATTTCTCAAGGAGAAGGTAGAAATGTAACTGACGATAATTTAGGAGGCTACCAATGGACAGGAAGAGTTGAAGTATTACCGTTTGGTGAGTTTAGTAAAGAAGGAGATTATTCTGGCAGTGATTTAGAAAGAGAAGCCCATCCAAAACTTTCTATTGCTGCAACTTATGATAAAAATAACCATGCGGTTAAAACAAAAAGCAACATGGGAAGCTATATGGTTAACGATGAAGGGTTTTTCGAAACCGACATTTACACTTATTTTGTGGATATGATGTTTAAGTATAAAGGATTTTCGCTGATGGCTGCATATTCAGCCAGAGAAGCTGAACAAGCTATTGCAAAAAACAGCGACGGAACAAAAACAAAAGCTGTGGTAAATGTGGGAAGTGGAGTTAATGCACAAATGGGTTATTTATTTAAAAATAATTGGGAAGTAGCAACAAGATTTACCTATATAGAATTAGACAAAAAAATTACAGGAAAAGATATTGAACGCCAATATACACTTGGAGTATCAAAATATATTGTTGGACATAAACTAAAAATACAATCAGATGTTAGTTATTTAGACATTCAAGATAGTAAAGACCATGAGTTAATGTATAGGCTACAAATTGATGTTCATTTCTAAAACATAGAAAGAATCTAATTTTTAAAAAGCATCGTTAAATCAACTATAAAATTGCTTAACAATTTCTTAACATTGGTAACAATTAATTAATATATAAATAATAACCCTTTAACAGGATTGCTTTAGATAACAACTAGTTTTGTTCAAAAAATAAACACATAAAACATGAAAATCAAAACAAACACCATTTCAACACTAATATTAGGAGCAGCAGTAGTTTTAGGACTAGCTTCTTGTGGAGGAAATACAGAAAAAAACGAAACTACTACTGATGAAAAAGTATTGTCAGGCGATATTAAAATAGATGGTTCAAGTACGGTTTATCCAATAACCGAAGCGGTAGCAGAAGAATTTAGAGCAGAACAACCTGGAGTAAAAGTTACCGTTGGAGTTTCAGGTACAGGTGGTGGTTTCAAAAAATTCTCTAGAGGTGAAACTGCGATAAGCGATGCTTCAAGACCAATTAAAGACGAAGAAAAAGCAGCATGCGAAGAAAACGGAATTAGTTTCGTAGAATTAGAAGTTGCTTACGATGGTTTAGCTGTTTTGATTAATCCAGCAAACACATGGGTTGACCACTTAACTGTTGAAGAATTAAAGAAAATTTGGGAACCAGCAGCACAAGGTGTAATCATGAAATGGAGTCAAATTAGAAAAGGTTGGCCAAATGAAGAAATTCACTTATTTGGACCTGGCGTAGCTTCTGGAACTTACGATTATTTTACTCAAGCCATTAATGGAAAAGAAGGTGCTAGTAGAGGTGATTATACCGCCAGCGAAGATGATAATGTATTGGTTCAAGGTATTTCAACAGATAAATTGGGTTTAGGATTTTTCGGGTTAGCTTATTATGAAGAAAATAAAGACAAACTAAAGTTAGTTGGCGTTGATGATGGCTCTGGAGTGGTTATTCCTTCTCAAGAAACTGTTGCCAATGGAAGCTACAAACCTTTATCTCGACCAATATTTATCTATGTAAATAACAAAGCTGCAGAAAGAGAAGAGGTAGTTGCTTTTGTTAATTTTTATTTAGAGCTTGTTCCATCAATAGCAAAAGAAGTTGGATACATTCCTCTACCAGTAGACGAGTATGCAAAACAAGTGGAAAAATTTAAAACTTTTGTGTCAAAAAAATAGTTAAGTAAAAAGACCGAAGTCGGAATCCGTCAGTTGATTGACAAAGTTGAAATTACTTCGTCCGTCAGCTGACGGATTCCAACCTTATTTGTATTAATGAGAACAAGAACACAGGAAAATATAATTGAAACACTTTTAAAGTTTGCCACTTCAATTACGATATTAACTACCGTAGGAATAATTGGGGTGTTGCTTTATGAAACCATTTCATTTTTTGAAGAAGTTTCAATTATTGATTTTATTACCGACAAAGAATGGACTCCCTTGTTTGCTCAAAAACACTTTGGAATATTACCATTGGTTTCTGGAACAATACTTACTACTTTAATTGCTATTGCCGTCGCTTTACCAATTGGATTAACCATTGCCATTTATTTAAACATGTACGCCCCAAAAGGATTTAGAAAATCTTTTAAACCAATGTTAGAAGTTTTAGCAGCTGTACCAACTGTTGTTTATGGTTTTTTTGCATTGACCGTAGTTACCCCATTTTTACAAACAGTTTATCCAAATTTAGCTGGCTTTAATGCCTTATCAGCGGGTATTGTGATGGGAATAATGATTATTCCTTTTGTATCCTCTTTAAGCGAAGACGCCTTATATGCTGTGCCCAAAACCTTAAAAGAAGCCTCTTTTGGAATGGGAGCAACCCGCTTTCAAACCTCCTTTAAGGTAATGGTACCAGCTGCTTCATCAGGCATAATAGTATCTATCATTTTAGCCATTTCGAGAGCCATTGGCGAAACCATGATTGTTGCCATTGCAGCTGGTCAACAACCTAGACTTACTTTCGACCCAACTGTTCCAATTGAAACCATTACAGCCTACATTGTTCAGGTTAGTATGGGCGACGTCCCCCATGGTTCCTTAGAATATCAAACTATTTTTGCAGCAGGAATTACGTTGTTCATTTTTACATTTTTGTTAAATACTGTTAGTTTTTGGATAAAGAAAAAATATCAAGAAAAATATGACTAACGCACAAAAAAATAAGCTCATCGACAACGCCTTTAAAGTGTTTGGAATTGCCTGCACATTTTTTGGGTTAATTATCTTGGCTATTTTAATTTTTAATATTGTTCAAGAAGGTTTAACAAGAATAGATTGGAACTTTATTATAGACCTGCCTTCAAGAAGAGCTGAAAAAGCTGGAATTTATACTGCATTAATGGGAACTATTTGGGTATTGTTTTTAACCACAATTATTGCTTTTCCTATTGGTGTTGGTGCAGGAATTTATTTAGAAGAATATGGTAAAAAAACAAAATGGGCATCTTTTTTAGAGATAAACATTGCCAACTTAGCAGGAGTTCCATCCATCATTTATGGTTTATTAGGGCTAGAAATTTTTGTCAGAATATTTGGTTTAGGAGGAAGTTTGTTGGCTGGAAGCTTAACACTTTCTTTATTAATATTACCTATTATTATTGTCTCCACCAGAGAAGCATTAAAGGCGGTTCCTAGTTCAATAAAAGATGCTTCAGTTGCTTTAGGAGCATCAAAATGGCAAACCATTTGGAATCAAACTTTACCAGCATCAATAGGTGGTGTTTTAACTGGAGTAATTTTGGCAATTTCTAGAGCAATTGGCGAAACAGCTCCTTTAATTGTTGTGGGTGCTTTGGCTTATGTTCCTTTTGCACCATCAAGCCCAATGGACGAATTTACCGTAATGCCCATACAAATATTTAACTGGGTATCACGACCCCAACACGAATTTGCTGTTAATGCTGCCGCAGCAATAATCATATTATTATTGTTTACTTTTATGATGAATGGTGTAGCGGTTTATTATAGAAATAAATGGCAGAAAAAGATAAAATGGTAGTATGATGGATTTAAATAAAACACAAGACCGCTCAGTGGAAGAATTAACTGTTGAAACAAACAAAAAAGTATTAATAGAGGCAAGAAACGTAAATGTTTTTTATGGACATTTTCAAGCTTTGAAAGACATTAATCTCACCATAAATGAAAATTCTGTTACCGCTTTTATTGGTCCTTCTGGTTGTGGGAAATCAACCTTCCTGCGTTGCTTTAATAGAATGAATGATTATATAGAACAATTCCACATTAAAGGTGAAATTTTAATTGATCAAAAAAAAATATATTGGAAAGGGGTTGCTGTCGAAGAATTAAGAAAAGAAGTAGGTATGGTTTTTCAAAAACCAAATCCTTTTCCAAAAACAATTTTTGAAAATGTGGCGTATGGTTTAAAAATACATGGAGTTAAAGACAAAAATTTTATTGAAGAAAGAGTGGTGAAATCACTTAAAGATGTTGCCTTGTGGGATGAAGTAAAAGACGATTTAAAAAAATCAGCGTTAGCTTTATCTGGCGGACAGCAACAACGATTATGTATAGCTAGAACCTTAGCCGTTGAACCAAAAATTATTTTAATGGACGAACCAACCTCGGCATTAGACCCAATTTCTACTGCAAAAATAGAAGAGTTACTATTTGATTTAAAACAAAAATATACCATCGTAATTGTTACCCACAACATGCAACAAGCAGCAAGAATAAGCGATAAAACAGCATTTTTCTATATGGGCGATTTGGTAGAATATGATGACACCAAAACCATTTTTACTAATCCAAAACAAGAAAAAACTCAAAACTACATTACAGGAAGATTTGGGTAGTTTAGTAGTCAGTTATCAGCAACAAGTAGTAAATAGAAAAAGTTTAGTAGCAATTTTATTGAAAAGACAACAATCAACAAATTATCTAATCATCACATTATCTAATTAAAATGACACATTTAGATTCAGAATTAAAACAAATAAAGCAACAAGTTGTCGAAATGATGAGCTTGGTAAGAAGTCAATTAGCGAAAGGAAAAGATGCTGTATTAACTTTTGATAAAGACTTGGTTCATGAAATAAATGCCAACGAAAACAGGGTAAATGCCATGGAACTAAACATTGATAGAGCTATTGAAAATGCTTTGGCATTATACAGTCCTGTTGCAGTTGATTTACGGTTTGTAATGGCTGCTTTTAAAATTAGTGCAGACCTAGAGCGAATTGCCGATAATGCAGTTGGTATTGCAAAATACATTAATAGTGTTGACACGCAATTAGCTCAAAAAAATCTCGATAAAATTCGTTTTACAGAAATGTATGAAAATGCTTTGTTAATGCTCGATAATGTTTTTGAAGCTTTTGAAAAAGAAGATACAAAATTAGCAAGGCAGGTATTTATTAAAGATGTTTTATTAAATGAAATAAACACAAATGCCGCATATATTGCTATTGAATTAATACATGCAAAGCCAGAAAAAATTCACAACTATTTGTATTTACTTTCTATTATCAGAAAGTTAGAGCGTGTTGGCGACTTAGCCAAAAACATTGCCGAAGAACTTATTTTTTATGTTGAGGCAAAAGTTTTAAAACACCATCCAAAAGAAACAGAATAATCCTTTTTCAACAATTCGTTAATAACTTAACATTAACTTAACATTGGTTTTTTGGTATAATTAAATTTACTACCATAGCTTTGTCGTTGGTAACATATACTTAACATTTATTTAACATGAAGTTTGGATTTGTAGAAATTTTAACCTTGATAGGAGCACTTGGATTTTTCATTTATGGAATGAAAATAATGAGTGAAGGTATTCAAAAAGCTGCAGGAAGTGGCTTGAGAAAAATGTTGAGCATAATGACTAAAAATAAATTTTTAGGCGTTTTCTCTGGATTTTTAATCACCTGTATTATTCAATCGTCTTCTGCAACCACCGTAATGACGGTTAGTTTTGTTAATGCTGGGTTACTTTCGTTGATGGAATCGGCTGGTGTTATGTTGGGAGCAAACATTGGAACAACAATTACTTCTTGGCTGGTTGCGTTGTTAGGATTTAAAGTTTCCATGTCGGCATTATCCTTACCTCTTTTGGCATTTGCTGTACCTATGCTATTTGCAAGAAAATCGAAAATAAAATATTTGGGCGAATTTATTTTAGGGTTTGCACTCTTGTTTTGGGGTTTAGCCGAATTAAAAAATGCCGTTCCAGACATAAAAAATAACCCAGAAGTTCTTAATTTTTTGGGAGATTTTGCTCATACTGGTTTCTTTAGCAATGTTTTATTTATTTTAGTCGGAACCTTATTAACTGTTGTTGTTCAATCATCAAGTGCAACCATAGCTCTTACACAAACACTTTGTTTTAGTGGTATTATACCATTTGAAGCTGCAATAGCAATGGTTTTGGGAGAAAACATCGGTACCACAATAACAGCAGAACTAGCTGCTATTCCTGCTAATGTTCACGCAAAACGTTCTGCACGTATTCATTCTTTGTTTAATGTCATTGGCGTTTCGTGGATGGTTTGTTTAATTTCTTTTACACCATTTTTAGATTTAGTAAAATGGTTTGAAACCTCAATATTGGGAGAGCCCAGCCCATATACACCTGAGGGTATGCCAATGGGACTAGCCATTTTTCACACCACATTTAATACTCTTAATGTAATGATAATGATTTGGTTTTTAAATTGGTTGGTCAAATTAGCAACGCTTACTGTAAAATCTAGAGGTGAATTTGATGAAGAATATCACTTAGAGCACATTAATACAGGGATTACTACAACACCAGAGTTGTCTATTTTTGAAGCCCAAAAAGAAATTGCCAAGTTTGGTGAATTGACCAAAAAAATGAATGGTTTTGTTAAAGATTTAATCACAGAACAAGATTCTAAAGTGATTAGTATTGCTTTAGCAAGAATAAAAAAATACGAAGATATTACCGATAAAATAGAGGCAGAAGTGGCTGATTATTTAACCAAAGTTTCTCAAGGTGAAATGAGTGAAGAACTGTCTTTAAGAATTAGAGGAATGTTAAGAATAATTGTAAACCTAGAACGAGTGGGCGATATATATTACCAAATGTCGAAAACCATTGAAAGAAAACACGAAAACAAAGTGTGGTTTACACCAGAACAACGTAAAAATATTTTAGATATGTTTGAGGTGGTTGACAATGCTTTTAACAACATGTGTTTGAATTTAAACAGCAATTATGATGATGTTAATATCGAAAAAGCTAAAGAGCTTGAAACAGCTATTAACAACTTAAGAACAATTCTTAGAAAAGAACATTTCAAAAATGTTGAAAAAGGTGAGTATGACTTTAAGAGTGCTACAGCTTATAGCGAATTGTTCAACGCTCTAGAAAAAGTGGGCGACCACATTATTAATGTTTCTGAAGGGGTAACTGGAGTTCAGTAAATAAAGACCGAAGCTAGAAGACCGAAGTTACTTCCGTCTTCTAGCTTCCAGCTTATCTCACCATCAACCTTGCCACATATTTTCCAATAATATCAAACTCTAAGTTTATTAAATCGCCTACTTTAATAGCATGAAAGACAGTGTGTTCGAAAGTATAAGGAATAATACATACCGAAAATTGGTTTGATTTTGAATTGACCACCGTTAAACTTACTCCATTTACAGTTATCGAACCTTTTTCGACGGTAATGTGTTCTTGAGGCTCATATTCAAAAGTAAACATCCAACTTCCTTTTTCTTCAATAATACTTTTACAAATGGCTGTTTGATCAACATGTCCTTGAACCACATGCCCATCGAATCTTCCATTGGCAGCCATGGCACGTTCTAAATTTACTTTATCACCAACTTTAAGTTTGCCTAAATTGGTTTTTTCAAGAGTTTCTTTAATGGCCGTAACCGTGTATTCGTTGTTTTTAATGTCAACAATGGTTAAACAAACTCCGTTATGAGCCAAGCTTTGATCAACTTTAAGTTCGTTGGTAAAACTACATTCAAACGTAAAATGAATGTTATCTCCTTCAACTACTGTTTTTTTTAATTTTCCTAAACCTTCAATTATTCCTGTAAACATGTTGTTCTTGTTACTAGTTTCTTGTTTCGAGCATCTACACTAGCCCCTCCTTCGGAGGGTGGGGGCTCCTACTTATTACTCAACAAATGTACAAAACCCTTAATAACACGGGGTTTTATTCCTTCCAAATAGTGTTCATTTACGATGCAGGTATAAAAATAAACACCATCAGAACTTAATTTTCCTCCTTTTTGGTTTTTACCGTCCCACATAATATCCGGGTCTTTGCTTTCAAAAACTAAATTTCCCCAACGGTTGTAAATCTTCATTTCAACCGATTCCACATATTGATAAGGAAATGGTTTAAAAAAATCGTTCATACCATCATTGCCAGGTGTAAAAATATTGGGCAGCGAATATTTAGGGCAATTATCCACACAAACCGAGTCGCTGTAAATACTTTCGTTTCCAACAGAATCAACAGCAGTGATAACATAACACCCTGCAATTGAAGCAAGGTTATCATGTATAAAATTTACTAGGTTTCCATCGGTCAATGAAACTACCAAATAATAATCTTCACTAATCGAATCTGTTTTGTAAATGTTATAACCCAAAATATCATCATCACAATCGGTGGTTGGATTTGTCCATGAAAGTTTGTTTTGTTGAGTATCACAAACCGCCTCAACATTCAAAATTGGAGCACATGGTTTTACATTATCAATAGGTTCGGCACAATTTTGTTGAGAGAAATTTAATATTGGTGATATTAATCCAGGCGAAGAATAGGAACCAATACTTTTTACTTGATAACAATACGTTTCCCCATTTACTAAACCAGTATCAACATAATTTAAATTACTTGTGGTGGTTATAGAATCGTAGTTTAAAGTTGTGGTATTTAGTTTATAAATTACATGTTCGGTATTTGTCCATGGCACAGCTTCGTTCCAAGCCAAGGTAATTCTATTGTCGGATGGAATAAGGTTCAAAAAAACAGAAGAAGCAACAGTTGATTTTCCCATTAAATCTCTAGCTCCAGCAGTTAAATTATACATGTCTATTCGATAGAAAAATTGGAATTTTTGAGTATTCATTAATGTGTCGGTATAAAGCGTATCATTAATTGTTGAAGTAGAATCAATTAAGATCATTGTTGTGGTTGTTTGTTGTCCTCTATAAATTAAATATTTATAAGGCCCGGGATATAAAACAGTATCAAATTCCGTAGGTTTCGACCAAGCCACATAAATTGACCCATTGGTTGTTGAAGTGTTGTTTACACTCACATTGGTAATAATTGGAACGTCTTTAATCAATTGTTCACACACTTCGTCAGATGCTTTACTTTCACTACCATCAGGATAAGATGCTATAACTCGATAACAATAAGTAACACCAGAAATTAACCCTAATCCATTATTATTGTCGATATAATTGGTATCGTTAATTGAGGCTGTTTCTCCTACCAATTGAAATCCGGTATAAGATGGAACACCAGTTTCACAATAAGCTGGAACCCATCCAGAAGCACCTTGTTTTCGATAAATTTTATATTTAAGTGCTTGACTACACGTGGTTTTATTCCAATTTAGAGCTATTGCATTACTTAAAACAGTTGCGTTTAAGTTTTTTGGGGCTGGGGCTATTACTTTTATTGATAATGAATGAAAATCTACTAGATTTGGGTTTCCATCGTCAACTGCTTTAAATGATATTAAATGGTTACCTGTTCTGATGTTCGCACAACCCGGAATCCATGAAAAAGTACCGTTAACACTACTAGATATTGCAGTAGTTTGAAATATTGCTGTGTTTGATAATAAGAGTAATGGACCTCCAGTTGCTGTAAAAAGTACGGAGTTACCATCAGGGTCAGTAGCATTGTAATTCAAATTTAAAGTATCTCCAACAACAATACATGTATCTGTTGCTCCTGTAATAACAGGTGGATTGTTGCTACATGCCGAAACAGTTATTTGCATATCCCTTAAAATACTACCGATTTTCACACCGTTTCTATATTCATCTATTCGAATAGACACATTATATTCGCCAATAGCGATGGGAGTCTCCCAAATTAAATCGCCAGTAATTCCATCAACAAGGATGTAATTTGACGATTGAGGGAATGTGTAACCAGGAATTGGATTCCCTCCAGTTTGTTTACTTTCCTGAATGGAATAATGTAAACTGTCTCCATCAATATCCCATGCCCCTGGATTGTGTACATACAATTTTCCGACACAAGCATTGTCAATGGGTGCATTAAGTAATATTGGAGAATTATTAATACCAATAAAAGGATTGATAATTAAGGAGGATTCTATATAAAAAACCACATTTACCGAGTTTGGAATATTGATAACCCCTGCATTTCTATTAGGATCCTCTATTCTAATAATGTATGGTATTGGGCTAGACCCTGGATAGGTATGATTTTCTTCGTAGATATTTTTTAATATATCGTTTCCTAATGAAATGGAAGAAATTCTGGGTATAGAATCAAGAGAAGAGCCATCTCCCCAAAAAATTTCTAAATTAGGTCTATCCGCCGGACTCGATTCTTTAACATAAGTGGTTACCGTTATCTTGTAAGTAAATCCGGAAACATGTTTATAAGTAATTTCTCCAGCCCTATTGTGTGTCGCAAAAGCTTGAGATGAAACAAAAAATAATAATATGTAGAGTAGCTTTTTCATTTACAAAGACTAAAATTAGCCTTTTTTTGTTTAAGTAGGTTTGGAGGTTATAAGTTTAGAATTTTAAGTGGTTGTTTTCTAACCTACTAACCTTATAAACTCTGTTCAATAATTAATTACTTGTTGCTCCATGTCTTTTGGAAGTTCTCGATATTCGTATTCTTGAGTACGTAATTGAGGTTCAAATCCTGCATCACGAATAGCTTGTTGAATACCGTCAGCTGTAAAACGATGTGGTGCACCAGCAGCAGAAACCACATTTTCTTCAATCATAATTGAACCAAAATCATTTGCTCCAGCATGTAAACAAATTTGTGCTGTTTTTTCTCCAACAGTTAGCCACGAAGCTTGAATATTTTCAATATTTGGCAACATTATTCTACTTAAGGCAATCATACGAATATATTCATCATCGGTAACAAGGTTTGAAATCCCCTTAACTCTTTTTAATAACGTTCCGTCGTCCATAAATGGCCAAGGAATAAAAGCTATAAACCCTTTTGCATCGACAGGTTTTTCTGCTTGTACTTCTCGTAACCAAACCAAATGTTCAAAACGTTCCGATATGGTTTCAATGTGACCGAACATCATGGTAGCACTTGTGGTTAAGTTTAATTGGTGGGCTGCTCGCATCACATCCAACCATTCTCTACCCGTACATTTTCCTTTGGAAATCAATCGTCGTACTCGGTCGTTTAAAATTTCTGCTCCTGCACCAGGTAACGAATCCAATCCAGCTTCTTTTAACGCTTTTAAAACCTCAGTATGTGATAATGCCTCCAATTTACTAATATGAGCTATTTCAGGTGGCCCTAAAGCATGTAATTTAATATTCGGAAACATTTTTTTAATCCCCGAAAACGTATCAACATAAAATTTCAACCCTAATTCAGGATGATGACCACCTTGCAACAACAATTGGTTACCACCATATTTTATAGTTTCTTCAATTTTCACCTTGTATTGCTCCATAGAAGTAATATAAGCCTCGGCATGACCAGGAATTCTGTAAAAATTACAAAACTTACAATTGGCAATACAAACATTGGTGGTGTTTAAATTTCGGTCAATAATCCAAGTTACTTTGTTGGAGTTGTATTTCTTTTTCTTACGCAATTCATTTGCAACAAACATTAATTCTGCTGTCGATGCATTTTTAAATAAAAACTCGCCTTCGGCTGCACTTAAAAACTCAAATTGTAAGGCTTTTTCTAATAATGATTGTACTTGCATAAGGTGTATTTTTCGAATTCAGTCATCTATTTATGTGGTAAAACATCATAAACTGCGTAATTACAAACTCGTTAATTATTGCTAATTATTACTACTTTTGAACAATTCAAAGTTACTATAAAATTTATCGTGAATGGAAATTAAAAAAATTACCAAAATTGTACCCAAAACCAACATTGTATTTGTTGTAAACATTGAAAAAGAATTGGATAACTCTTTTTTTACAAAAGAGGAATTACATTACATAAAAACACAATATGCTGCTGAAAATAAACTAGTAACTATTCAACGATTACCACAAGTAATTTATATTGTTTTTACCGCAAAAGTTAACGATTACAAAGCCAAACAAACCTCTCGTAAATTAGCAAGTAAGCTAGTTGAAAAAGCCAACGAATTAAAAATTACTGAAATCACCTTAAGTTCACAAGTTGCCACAACTATTGATTTTATTGAGGGATTATTGTTGTCTGATTACCAATTTTTAAAATACCTTACCGAGAAAAAAGAAAACACCTTAAAAAAAATAAGTGTTTTAGCTAAAGTTTCCGCTAAGGAATTAGAGGAAATAGTTAACTTATCAGAAGCCACCAATTTTGCTAAAGATTTGGTAAACGAACCTGTTTCTTTTCTAAATGCAACACAATTAGGTGAAGAAGCCAAAAAAATAGCAAAAATAGCTGGATTTAAAATTGAAGTTTTTGGCAAATCTAAAATCGAAACTTTAAAAATGGGCGGTTTGTTGGCGGTAAATAAAGGAAGTATTGATGAGCCTACTTTCTCTATTTTAGAATGGAAACCATCTAAAGCCAAAAACGCAACACCTATTATTTTGGTTGGAAAAGGGGTGGTTTATGATACTGGTGGGTTGAGTTTAAAACCTACTCCAAATTCAATGGATACCATGAAATGTGACATGGGTGGAGCTGCAGCTGTTATTGGTGCTTTTTATGCCATTGCAAAAAATAAGTTGCCTTACCACGTTATTGGTTTAATACCAGCTACAGATAACCGACCTGGCGGGAATGCTTATGCACCAGGTGATATAATTACTATGCACAACAAAAAAACAGTAGAAGTGTTGAATACCGATGCTGAAGGAAGAATGTTATTAGCAGATGCCTTAAGTTATGCTCAAAAATATAAACCAGAATTGGTGTTAGATGTTGCTACACTTACTGGTGCCGCTGCTTCTGCAATTGGTCATTATGGTGTGGTTGCCATGGGAAATGCCGATGAAAAAATAATGAATAAGTTAAAAGAAAGTGGCAACAATGTTTACGAGCGAATTGTTGAATTTCCGTTTTGGGAAGAATACAACGAACAGCTGAAATCGAACATTGCCGATATGACCAATTTAGGTAATGGTATGGGGGGGGCAATTACGGCGGGTAAATTTTTAGAAAAGTTTACCGATTATCCTTACATTCATTTGGATATTGCCGGGCCAGCATTTATTAAAAAATCGGTAGATTATATTTCTCAAGGCGGAACAGGTGTTGGAGTAAGATTATTTTACGATTTTATTAAAAATTATTGAAAGGAGTTGGAAGACCGAAGGCAGCTATGAGTATCGGCTTCCCCTCTTGAGAGGGGTAGGGGTGTGTTCTCAGTCAATAAAAAATCTCAAATCAGTAACCAGTAACAAGAAACCAAGAACTAGAAACTAGAAAAAACATGTCAAAAAGAACTAACGATAAGATAAGAATTGGAATCAGTATTGGCGATTATAACGGAATTGGTTTAGAAGTAATCATAAAAACGTTTATGGATCAGCAAATTTTGGATTTGTGTACACCAATAGTTTACGGTTCTACAAAATTGGCTAACAATTACAGAAAAACACTTGATGCCGGAGAATTTAGTTTCAATAAGATTACCAAAGCAGAAGAAGCAAGTCCTAAAAAAGCCAATATGGTAAGTTGTTGGAGCGAAGAGGTTGAATTAACCCTCGGAAAATCTACTTTAGCTGCCGGAAAATACTCTTTTTTATCGTTAGAAGCAGCCTGTAAAGATTTGTTTGATGGAAAAATTGATGCTTTAGTTACTGCTCCCATCAACAAAGAAAACATACAATCCGATCAATTTAAT
>CAYJMI010000015.1:26261-44456 GCA_964371285.1 uncultured Vicingus sp.
TTACCGGACACACCGAATATTTAACTGATAAATTTGAGGGCGAATCGTTAATGTTGTTAAACAATGAAAATTTACGAATAGGAATTGCAACCAACCACATTTCTGTTAAGGACATTGCTAAAAATTTAACCGCCGAAAAAATATTCACAAAACTGAAAATTTTAA
This sequence comes from uncultured Vicingus sp., assembly GCA_964371285.1. Classification (GTDB taxonomy): domain Bacteria; phylum Bacteroidota; class Bacteroidia; order Flavobacteriales_E; family Vicingaceae; genus Vicingus. The sequence continues at coordinate 26,427 of CAYJMI010000015.1, forward strand.
ACAAAAGTTTAATTCAAGATTTTGCCATCAATAGCCCACGAATAGCCGTTTTAGCCTTAAATCCGCATGCCGGAGACAATGGTTTAATTGGTAAAGAGGAACAAGAAATAATTATACCTGCCATAAACAATGCAAAAAGCATAGGTTTACAGGTTTTTGGACCATATCCTGCCGATGGTTTTTTTGGTTCGGCTAACTACTTAAAATTTGATGCTATTTTAGCCATGTATCACGATCAAGGTTTAATTCCATTTAAAACCCTATCGTTTGGTGAGGGGGTTAATTTTACTGCTGGTTTAAATGTTATCAGAACTTCGCCCGACCATGGTGTAGCTTACGATATTGCAGGAAAAAATATCGCTAACGAACAATCGTTCCGTTCAGCTATCTATCAAGCCATTGATATTTATAGAAACCGCCAAATGGATGCTGAAATTAACGAAAATGTGTTGAAGGTAAGTAAAGGAAAGTGAGTTTTAAATTTTATATAAAATTTTTACAACGCTACAATTTGATTATATAAACAAAAATTATATTGGTTAAAGAATAAAACAAACCCTATTTCTTTTTATTGATTATTTCATTTAATCGTTGTATTTCATCTTCTTTTAACTTGATGATTCTATCATAAAGTTCTTGCACCTTATCAATAGTATTAAAAATAAAAGTGTTGTTTTCGCCAAAATTACCAGATTGGGTGCAATTGGTAAAGACCATTTTCTCATCAAAACTCATCAGCGTTTTTATATCTACTTCCAAGGCATTACAAATATCCAGTAGTTTATTGATGGTAAGACTAGTTTCCCCTCGCTCAATTTTACTATATGTATTTTGTGTGATATTCATTTTTGTAGCAACATAATCCTGCGAAAATCCTTTTATTTCTCGAATCTTCCTTATTTTGAGACTTAGATTAGTCGATAAATCCATTTCGCTCATAGTATTTATTAAGTCTCTTTTTTGGAATATTTCTGTCCCAAAAATACATAAAATAGTCGAAAAGCAATGTGAATAAATAAGTGATATTAAATTAGCTTCGTCTTGATACTTCTCTACTATTTAGGGTTGAACCTTATTTATTAGAAAAGCCAAATTTATAAAGTATGAATTTACTTTAATAGTATCACATTATTTTTTAGCATAGAATTAAATGGGGTCTACTTTATGTCTAAAATAATCTAAATTTTTTAGAACCCACCTTAATAAGATGAAAAGTACTTTGAATTTTTTAGTTGGAATTTGTGTTCTTATTCCACTTGCTAACTATGGGCAACAAACCATTAAACCAAATGAATTTAAAATTGGAATGTTTGGGGCTCCAGGAAGATTAATAGACAATCCGAATGGTGGTGCTAAAGTTCCTTATGCTACAAAAACAGATGGCGGTGGTTATAAAACTAGCACTCTTAATGTATATAAAGAAGATGGTTTTAATGTTTGGCAAGCAAATTTACCAGGCATTTGGGATTCCAAAGAAGGAATGGAAAATCTTATTAACCTTTCTATTGATAATGGATTGGAAATTCTTTTAAGTGCTAATAATTTTTACAAACCTATTAACGCTAGTACTGGGGAAAATACCTATAATAATTGTGGGGTGTTACCAGCATTACTCCCTTATCAAGCACCTTACTTATTTAACTATGCACGGCCTGATTACGATGATTTGTTTAATACTGTGTTTTCACAGCCTACATACAAAGATTGGATTTGGGGATACCATATTTCAGAAGAAGGTTCTTATTTACATCCTCACCATAAGCAATCAAATTGTACAGGCTTAAGTTCATCAGATTATTTAAATGTAGAAGTTCCTCCTTCAAGAGTTGTAGAAGCAATGAATCATTTTAAATCACTTTTAGTAGCACAAGGCATTAATAATCATAAAATGGAGATTATGCCCGCCAATCATAATAGAAGTATTAATAATAATACCATTGATTTAGAAAGCCCTAATTTCTTTAACGCCAAAGAGTATATAACATTATTAAATAAAAATGATACAAGAGATGTAATGTTTGAGGGCTCATATACTGCTCCTCCTCAAGTTAATTGGTATCAAGAGGTATATAGTGATATTCAACAAGCAACTGGATGGCATAGGTTAGGATTTTTAAAAACCATAGATTATGCAAAAGAATATACCTCAGAGATACACAAAGTAATTAATATTGAAAATATGCCTTGGGCTCCTCGCTTGATACATACTGATTCTAGTTTTAGTAAAAATGGAAATTTGATGTGGTTCCAAGCTTATACGTCAATAATTCACGGGGCAAAAGGTATCTGGTTTTTTGATTACGACCAAAGTTATAGTGATTGTGATAGGGTAAATGTGCTTATTTCAAATGGAAAAACAATGGCTGATATTATTACTAAAGCTCGTTCCTATTATCCCACAGACCCAATTTTAACTATTATGGCTGATAACCAAATTATTTGTACATCAACGGCGCCTATTAGTGAAGTAGGCGTCACTGTTGGTGATTTAGTTGCCAAGGCGGCTTTTGATTTAATGTATGAAATACCCAATTGCTTCGATAGGGAGTATTTCTCTCCCATATATACGAAATACGTTTCTCATTTAGTAAAAGAGCTTAGTTATTTAGTAAAAAAAGATATCGTTTCTACCGATCCATCTACCATTATTTATACTAAAACCGATGGTCCTGATGCAAATTGCATAGTACCGCCAGCTCAAAATTATATACAACCAGCAATAAATAGTGCGGGATTAAGTGGCTATGCCACCGAATTATGTACTGAAAATTATGGTTTAAGATACACCATTAGAACAAATGGATTAGAAACCTACATGATTATTTCTAACCCCTTAAATTTGACCGTTACAAATGTAGCATTAGATTTTTCTACTGTTGCAAACCCAATTATCAAAAATTCTACAGGAGTAGCCGTTTTGTTTAATGATGGGGTAGCTCTTGTTACTGATGCTTCATATAAAGTAGATAGAGAGTCAACTATTAATCTCTCAAATCTTACAGTTGGAGTACAATATCCGCTTTCATATACTGGTAATAAGCAATTAACTCTTTCTTTTGGACCTTATGATGTAAAAATTTTAAAATTTGTTTCCAATCCACCAAACCATAATAACGGATGGGATTTAGCTTGGTCAAATTTTGGAAGTGGAAATATTGGAGGGCATGTATTAGGTGAAGATGATTTATATTATACCGGTGATTTTAATGGTGACGGAGAGGAGGAGTTGCTTTGTGTTGGTCAAGGACCAAATACAGATTGGATTACCTTATTAAAATATCAAGATGGTAATTGGAGTTGGTTGTGGAGTAATTATGGTAATCCTGCTGCTGGGAATGGTATATATAATTATCGGAACAATCTAAAAGTTGGCGATTTTGATAATGATAATAAAGACGATGTCATTGGAATTATTTATGGTTCAACTAATTATGTTTCTTTTTTTGAATTTACAGGAGCCGATTGGAATCTAAAATGGACTAGTTCAAAACATTCATTAAAAGATTATTCAGATAAAATCTATGTAGGTAATTTTGATAATTATGATGGTAAGGATGAATTATTTGGCGTAAAATCTGACGGAACATCAAATATGTTTAAGTGGAGTGGGACTACTTTTACCTCAATTTGGTCTTCTACGAGTAATCATGCAATTAATCCTTATGTTTCAACCATGTTCTCGGGAGATTTTGATGCAGGTGGGAAAGATTTATTATTAGGATTTTCCAGTAGTTGGTCTGTCTTATTTAATTTTTATAGTGGAGATTGGCATTGGACTTGGGGTAATAATGGAAATGCTGCTATTGGCGGAATACCGCTACCCTTTTTGTCAACAGATAGAATATTGGCTGGTAATTTAGATGGTGACCCTAAAGATGAATTTTTTTATATACAAACTCATGATAATGCAAGCTGGGCTATTTCTCATGATTTAGTAGCAAATCCAAATTGGGACTGGAGCTGGAATTGGTCTGCAAATCCTACACCGCCAGCAGTATCTTTTATTGATGATTGGCCATTAGCGTCAAATGTAGCAAGCATAACAAAATATTTTTTAATAAAAGCAGTAGCAAATGAATCAAGTTATTTATTGGCTATGCGGAAATTTGATGGATACAATTCTTGTGATAATTTTATTGTTAATATGTATAAACCTAATGTTTCTACTAATTTCAAATTAACTAATGGCGATTTAGCAATGGATATCAATAATTCTGAGCCTGTAAATAATTTTAAATTATACCCTAATCCTTCAACTGGTAAAATACTAATTGAATCCAAAAATGGTACAATAAGTACGATAGAAATTTATGATATTAGAGGACAATTAATATTCAAAAATAGTTATGGGTTAGAGAATAATATTCAGATTGATATTTCAGACAAACCTAATGGTATCTATTTTATAAAAATTATTTCTAGCAATAACACCGATGTAAAGAAAATCATAAAAAACTAGAAGAAATCTAAACTAAAATTTTAAAAAGATTTAGGGCGAAATGTTGAAAGTAAAATCGTGGGAAACAAACAATCTTCCACTCAATAGTTTATTTTGCAATAGATGGTTAGTTTCTGAAATAAGCAAATGGACGCCGAAATAAACCAAAACCCATTAAAGGTTGGGAAGAGGAAGGGTTAGTTTGGTTTATTTTCCATGTACTTTTTAGTTGCTTTTTCAGTTAAAACGTCATTTATAGATTTTCTTGTGCTTTTCGCAATCTCCCTAATTATATTAAATTGAGTGGTATCATCAACCATTTCATGTTCAATTTTTATAATTTCTAGTTCCTCGTGCTCCATAAACATTGCGTCAAGCTCTATCATTCTCTCGACATTATTTCCTGTTTCTTTAGCTTTAATTTTAATACTGTTTAACCAATTCGAGTCTTGTTCAATTTGTTTAATGAAATAATCTTTTGTTTTAGGTAATCTTTTGAGAGTAGAATTATAAATGGAAACAGCCATATCATCAAAATAGAAATCTCCAATACCACTATTCATAGGATATATTTTTATCTCGTCTCCAGTTTTCAGATCTCCCAACTTTAAGTTATAAGAAAAATAATGCCATTCATTAAGCGGAAGCTTGTCAAATAATGAATTTGTGCTTTTATAATTATAATCTTTGTTTATTCCATTATTTTCTAATGAAACAATAGTTCTCCCTTGAGATTTTTGAGAAGTTAGATAAAAAAAAGCACTAACTTTAACAATTACAGTACTAAAATTGTCTTCAACCTTATAAACAAAATTATCACCAAATACACGCTGTTCATTTAAAAGTATTGCATTTGCTCCTGAATGAGCTGAGTTAAAATCAAGAGTATTTTGGCTTGTTGTCCAGTTTAAATTGACACTTTCAAAGGTATTTTTAGATTCATAAATTAAACTATAGTCGGAGGTGTTTTTATAATAATCGACATATTTTCTTTCCCATAAAGCACCACGGTAAATATCGTCAGTTTTTAAGAAAATGTTCCAATACTTTTCTTTATTCATATCTTCCCAATGTAATATATAGTTTTGATACTGATACATTTGAACGAAATTAAGACCAATACATAATAAAATTAGAACGAAAATTATTTTTTTTGACCATACTGAATAATCTAATGCTGTGGCTAGTAAAAACATAAATAAAGGAAAAAACTCGAGATAAGCTCTTAAACCATAACTACCTCCATACCACCAAAAAGACCATGATGACAATATGTAGGTTGTGCTTAAAAAAAATAATCCAAAAACAATTGATTGAAATAAATTCCTTTTTATCAATATTATAAAACCAAATAATGATATAAATGTTATTGGGGTATAAATAAATAAGCCTTTACGATAACTAAACAAAATATCAAAGAAATGTGGGTCATTAAAATTAAATTTGGCATCTCCATAGGCATAAATCCATAGTTTGCTTGCTTGTAAATAATAAGCTACACTTTGTAACGACACAAAAAACAAGAAAATTAATATGCCTAAGAATAAAAACCTGAAATTTTTGAATATCTCTTGTAGGAATAAAATAAAACTTGACCACTGATTAAAAAAGAATGGAAGGGCAAGTATTACAATTCCATTTACCGGTCGAATAATAAAAATTAAGCCGAAAACTATTACCAGTAAAATGAGATTTTTATTAGAATAAGAGTGGGCGATTTTTTTTGCATAATAACAAAACCCAGCAATCATTGCAAAAGAATATACATGAGACATGCTGGGTTCATAATTTGCATAGTAGAACAGGTTTGACCCTAATCCAAATCCCAAAATTATTAAAGCAGACATAGATTCAGACACATTCTGCAAAGCCAACGTTTTTCTTATGTAATTTAATCCAAGAATAAAATAAAAAATGGCAGAAACTAGAACAAAAGAAAAGAAAAGAAAAGAATAACCATCTAGTGGCTGCCCCAGAATAAAAGAGATAAAATATGCTATAAAAAAAAATGGAGAAATTAAAATAGAAACCCCAACAAAATATCTGTTTACCTTTTCTCCATCTACAATATTTATATAATCACCCAGATATTCAGGGTTATTAGGAAAAATAACCTTCTCTTTTTCATTTAAAAAATCCCAATTCCAATCACCATAAATGAAAATAGCTGGTAAATATGCATAATACCCCCTACCGTCAGCATTTACAATTTGAGTCCAAGCATTATCTTTAACTCTATTGTGGTACGAATAAAAAACAGAAGCAATTAATACAATTACAAGAGAAACAATTGAAAGTTTATTTTTTATAAATGTAATCATTGAAACATGTTGTATTTTATTATACACCATATAGCCCTAAAACCATCTTTCCAACCAATTTTTTTCCCTTCATCAAAAGTTCTTCCGTAATAGGAAATACCTACTTCATAAATTCTAATATTTTTAATTTTAGCAATTTTAGCTGTAACTTCAGGCTCAAAACCAAATCTTTTTTCTTTTAGGTTTAGGTTTTGGATAATATCTCTCCTAAACAACTTATAACATGTTTCCATGTCAGATAGGTTTAAGTTTGATAACATGTTGGAGACGAAAGTTAAAAACTTATTACCTATAGTGTGCCAGAAGAATAAAATACGATGGGGCTGTCCACCAATAAATCTTGAACCATAAACAATATCTGCAAAACCAGATAAAACAGGCTTTAATAATTCGTTGTATTCTTGTGGATCATATTCTAAATCAGCATCTTGAATAATTAAATAATCACCTGTTGCCAATGATATTCCTTTGTGTAATGCAGCGCCTTTTCCTGAGTTTTTTTCTTGATTGAACAACCTAATGTTCACGGATTGATTATTGCTCTTATATCTTTCAACAGCCTCAACAGTATCGTCAGACGAACAATCATTTACTATAATTATCTCCTTTTCAATACCGTTTAACAAAACAACATCAGAAATTTTATCTAAAATTTGGTGAATTGTTCTCCCTTCATTGTAAGCGGGTATAACAATAGAAAGTTTTTTTATAGTTATCATAACAAAGATTATTGCTTTTTACCAACAACTACAGTTGAAAGCCCTATTAAATTAAAAATCACTTTATCTAAAATTTTAGCAATAAAAACAATTTTATTGTAAAAACTCATTTGAGACGATGGTATGGTTTTTTTGTTGGTCAGTTTACCTGAGACAAACCAACCCAAAATGCCTAACGCATTAAAATAAAACGAATTAATAACTTGGAATTTATTCTTGTCAAATAATTGCACAACCTCTTTTTTGGTGTATCTTTTAAAATGAAACAATTCTTTATCAAATTGATTGTACAAGGTTTGATAAGCTGGAACAAGAATAATTAAATTTCCACCTTGTTTTAATAGTTTTTTACTGTTTTCGATTGCTAATAGATCATTTTCAATATGTTCAACCACATTTAATGCAAACACGGTGTCAAATTGACCAATTAGTTCAGAGTATTTTATATCAAAGTTATCATCAATCAAATCAATGTTTTGAACCCCCAGCAAACTAGGTTTACCCGAAAATGTAGTTCTTAATATATCACAATAATTATCTCTTATGTCTGTTAGCATAATATCATAATTGTTATCCAAGAAAAATGTTGAAATATTTCCAACACCACTACCAATTTCAAGAATCCTTCCCTTACAATAAGGTTGGATGGTTTCAAACATCCACTTATTGAATTTGTCAGCATTTGCTATAACAGACAACGTATCAAGCCCCTCTTGGTCAACTTCTTTATAAATAAATTCTACTTTATTTTTCACTTAATTGAATTTAGCCTACAAATAAACAAAAATATTATTATAATTGATTAAATAAGTTTACCATTTAAAAAAGTAATAGTTTTGTAAAAAAGCTCGATGAATCGTTTCGCATTATTAATTTTATTTAGTTATGGTATTTTTTCTTGTACCACAAAAGAGCCATTTGAAGTAACTTACTTTCTGGCTTTAACTAATTTTTCAAGTGTTAATACAAATCCAAAAACACTCTCTTTGGATTATAACGGCTCATTTGAAAATGGATTTATAATCCCAACAATTAATCAAGCAAAAGATGGTTTTTTCGAATGTACTTACCAAATCAAGAATAATACACCTAATGATAAACAATTTTTTTATAAAATTTATTACCAAAACGAATCATATAAGTTCTCAGATGACCACCCTTATTCTTACGAAAATTTTTATGGAAGTTGGGAGGATGTAAATGTTAGTTTTGTTGAAACACCCATTATTAAGCCTGATGGTAATTTTCATGAGGTAAGCACTAAATTTAGAATAGTAGGAAACCCTAGAAACGAAAAAAAATACTTTGGGTCGAATAATATAGGTCCTATTTCGAAAAAGGAAACAGACGATATTATTTTTTCAATAAAAAACACACCTGAATGGATAAAAGTTATTATTGATAAAGCAAAACAAAATAACTTTACTATTGATAAACAACTTTTTTTAGACGCATTGTATATTGCTAAACAAAAAAGAGAAGAAGGGGATTTTAATAATCGTTGGAAAAGGAATCCTAGGGTTGGAGAATATAAATTTATGCTTGTAGTTGTTTCGGATAGTTCAGACTTAAAAGAAATACCTAAATTTGTGCAGAACATTTCATTGTTAGACTCCTCCAATAAGTTTGTAAATCCATTTTCATATTTCGGTCAACTTAATTTAGAAAACAAAAATGTTCAAGTTTTTTTATCGAACGACAGACTTAAAGTTAAAGCATCATCAAATATTAATGATGGTATATATGTAAATTCAAGTTCTTTTTCAAATCCTTCTTTTGACACTTCTTATTATAATTTAAAATGTAACAATAGTCATAATCTAATGTTAAAAGCTCCATTTGAGCAATTTATTAGTTCTTATAACCCTCATTTTAAATTTAACAATGTGCCAATTGTTGCTGATGTTCACGGAGGAGAATATACAAAAGCTGATTATTATGCTAGCCTTACAAAAACTTATGACTTTATATCAACACCAATTGAAATTGCACCATGTCCTTGCAAAAATGTTTCATTAGATGATGCTAACAAAATAATACTTAAGAACTCGGCTACAAAAAAAGGAGAGTGGCGAAAAGAAAATGTAGGAGTAATTTCTAGACATGGCTTTACGTATGGAAAATATAGAGTGAAGGCAAAAATGCCAGAATTATTAAACAAGGACAACCTTTGGAATGGTTTAACTAATGCAATTTGGTTAATATATCAACAAGGCAATTGGAATACAAGAAGAACTTGTAATAAGAACGGATATGTCCCAAAATCTTATCCTGGCGAAGGTGTTATTACTTATGTTCCTACAGATGTTTATTCGGAAATTGATATTGAAATTGTAAAAGCATCTCGAAATTGGCCCCTTTCCTCATATGGAGGAGATACATCCAAAAAACCTAAAGACCCTGTTTCTGATTCAGATAAAGTGATGATTACATTTACTAATTGGGATTTAGCATGTCAGGATCCTGAGCAATTTAATAGAGGTATTTTCAATGTTAACCATAACAATACAAGTTACCAACTGCATAGATGGGACAATTGGTATCAGGCTATTACAGGAAAATATCCAGTATTAGATGATGAAATTTTTTCGGGTTCTTATTATTGGTTTGAAATAGAATGGAAACCTGAAGAAATTATTTGGAGAATAGGACCTGAAAAGGATAAAATGAGGGAAATAGGTTATGTTAATTCAACTGTTTCATCCATTCCAAATAACCAAATGTTGTTGATTATCACTCAAGAGTGGCACTTGGAAAATTGGTGGCCAGAAGCCCCTTTTAATCAAAATTATATACCATTTCCTGCAAAAGAAATTAAAGGGGAAATTTTAGAAGTTGAAATCGAATAAAAAAATTATTTGGCAACCTTTAACCGTTCGTTATACATAAATTCCGCATCTGCTCTTATCGCTTGATTAAGATTAACATTTTGTGATTCGGCTTTTTGACGGATTGTATTTAACCACTCTTCGTTTTGTATAATTTCATTCTCAATGGTTACAATTTCAGCATCCATATCTTGAAGATATTGAGCATCTATTGTTATCATTTCGTCAAATGTTTTTCCAGCTTCATCAGCTTTTTTTGAAATTAGAGAGCTCCAATTCGAATCAGCTTTGATTTGTTCAACAAAGACGTTAATATCTTTTATTTCTCTTAGTGGTAGTTGTTCTTGTTTAGGGATAATAGTTTCCGTTTCACTTGTCTCAGAAACACAAGCAGTTAAACAAAAGCTTATAATTAAGATTGTGTAGACGATTTTTTTCATTTGTAAATTTTTTAACAATGTTAGTTATTTTCTTTAATACAAAAGAAAATAAAAGGATTTTTATTTTATTCTATAGTAGTTAATTCAACTTTTCTATCATAAATCGTGCATTATTTTCTAAAACTTCTTCAATTGGTTTGTTGGTTTCTCTTGATTGTTTTTTAATAAGTTCAAGCCATTCTTGATTGTCATATATTTGTTTTATTACTTGTTTTATTTGTTGTTCTTTTTTTGGTGTTTTTTTGTTAAAAAAATGCTGGTAAAGTGAATTAATAAATCCATAATCGAAGTTTACCATATTTACCTCTGAAAAGAATAAAATAAACAAATCATTTTCATTTATGGTTTTCTCTAAATCCATTTCGACTACATTTTTATAACCATTAATATCGTAAGAATAGACTGATTTATTATAGTACCAAAACTCACCGTGTTTAAAAATTTGATGAGAAATTTCTCTATTAAAAAGCCCCCAATAAAAACTATCTCCAATCACTAAGGTTTTTATTCCGTGCTGACCTCCATTTTGTTCTATGTGAGTATATGGATATGCCATAGGGAAAGTAGGCATTTCAAATAATAGATTCATTCCATAACCAATATCGTAATCTTCAAAAAGATTCTTTTTACTGATTACGAGAGAGTCCAAAATTAATTTTGGTAAGTCTATGTCTCGTAATTTTTCAATGTATTTAATTAACGAGTCTGAAACTAAATATTCACCATATTTACTCCAATGTATTCCACATTTTGGATAGAGAGGGTATTTACTTTTACTTTTATTTACTAGAAACCAATGACTAAAGTCAATATAGTTTATATTGTGTTTTTTAAAGTGTGCTAAGTAATCCTCGTAATTAGTTTTGTTCTTCTTCTTGTTTGTGTACTTAGTAGGAATATATTCAGGATAATATGACGCTTTCCCTGGTGCAATAACAAAAACAATATCTTTCCCTTTGGAATTCAATATTTCTTTTACCTTAAGTAACTGGCTAATGTTGCTGGTAATCAATTTTTCTCCGACATAATCTTCTCCTAAGTACGATGTAATGTATGATTTATCATACAAAAAATCTTCTTTTCCAACTACAACAGAACTTGCTTTTGCTATGCTATATAGTGAAAATATTTTTTGATTATTCAGTCTTATCAGAGTGTTTCTGAAACCAAAAGAAGATTTCTGGTATTCTTCTAATTGATTTTGAAATTCTCCTGCTAAAAAACTATCATATGAATATAATGGTTTTTTAACCTCAATAATTGCACCCCCTAATGGCTCCTCATTAAAAAACATAAATGTGCTTTGAAGCAATGGTAACCATAATAAAAGCATAACTATAGAAAATAGTGCTGATTTTGCTTTATTTAAGAAAGATTCCGTCATTGTTAAAACCTAAAGTAAATAAATGGGTTAAATCCGTCTGCCGTTAATGAACTAATGGATAGAAGAAATAACGTAATAGAAATCAACATCATTGTTAAATACCATCTAAAATTTGGTTTTTCTTTATAAAATATCTCTATTTCTAACTTTTTACCCCATGAAAACGAGCTGATGAATGAAAAAAGAATTGCTATACACAAAATAGAAATAAATTCCTTTGTCAATTCTATTTCTTGAATCCCATTAAAACTAAACATCTTCTCTATATATACAAATGAATCCTCAAGATTGACCATTCTAAAAAATACCCACCCTATTAAAACTATAAAGAACGTTATTATTGTGCTAAAAAAAGTTCCAATATATTGGGAAAATTTAAGTAGAAAAAGTCTATCTAAAATCAAAAATAGTCCGTGAAAGGCTCCCCATACTACAAAATTCCATGAAGCTCCGTGCCACAATCCAGAAATTAAAAATACCAACCATAAATTAAAAAATAATCTATATTTCGTTTTTGTTTGATTGCCCCCTAATGGGATATATAAATAATTTTTCATCCATTGTCCTAGTGATATATGCCATCTACGCCAAAATTCTGTAATACTAGTAGAATTATACGGATTATTAAAGTTCTCAGGCAAATAAAACCCCATCATTCTAGATAATCCTAAAGCCATATCCGAATAACCAGAAAAATCAAAATATATTTGGAAAGTGTAGGATATTATTCCAATCCAAGACATAAATGTACTTATTTGTTCTGGTGGTTGATTCATAATAATATCAGCTTGCTCTCCCATCACATTGGCTATAAGAATCTTTTTTCCTAATCCAATACAAAACCTATAAAACCCTTGTATTTTGTCATCCAAAGTCTCATTTCTCTCGTTTATTTGATCTGCTATTGAATGAAATCTAACTATTGGACCAGCAATTAGTTTTGGGAAGAGGATTATATAAAGTTGGTAGTCCCAAAAATTATTTAAGGGTTTATGAACCCTCCTATAAACATCAACAACATAAGTTACTGTTTCAAAAGTATAAAAAGATATTCCTATTGGTAAGGCTATTTTTACCCAACCAATATTGGTTATTCCAACTGAGGTTAGAACTGCATTTACATTTTCAATAAAAAAATTTGAATATTTAAAATAGGCTAGTAAACCTATATTCATCAATAAAGACAACACTAAAAATAACCTTCTTGTTTTTAGTGTTTTTGCATTATCAATAATTTTAACCAAATAAAAATCAACAGTAGTAGTAAAAAGTAAAATGAAAATAAATTTTGGAGCTCCCCAACTATAGAAAAATATACTAGCTACAAGAATATAAATATTCTTGTACTCTTTTCTTATTAAGTTATAACCTAAAAGAAAAAAAGGAAGGAAATATAAAAGAAAAGTTATGCTGCTAAAAACCATTAAGCGAAAATATTAACTATATTAGAGTATTCAAAAAAATCAATTAAATAAAGAAAAATAATTATTATTCTTTATTATTAAATCTAATAATCAGGGTGTTATCAATGTCTTTTTCTAACGCATTTTTTCTAAAAAACAAGACTGAATACTAGAGACGCATAAAATGCGTTTAAATCGCTTAAAAATAAGGCAAATATTTTTATAAATACACAACAAAAACTGTTAAATAATTGAATATCAAGTGATTAATAAATATTGAGGGGGTGTTGGTTTTGAAGGTAGGTTGTGGGTCAAGCCTGCAATGACGAAATGAAGTAATTGTTCCACGTGAAACAATTATACCGATTATACATTCAATATAGTCCAATTTTAGCTATCGCTTCATTGAACTATTTTCATGTTATATCGGCATTAACCATTGTAAAATTATAAAACAGTTTGGACTGTTTTATAATTACAATTGGTATTACTTCATGTGAACCATTAACACAGATATGTCAGAAGCAGAAATTCCACTTATACGGGAAGCCTGCCCCAAGGTACTTGGTTTAATTTTAGAAAGTTTTTCCACAGCCTCAGCAGATAGAGAGGATAAGGTTTTATAATCGATGTTTTCGTAGATTTTAATGTTTTCTAACCGCATCATTTTATCGGCTATTTCTTTTTCTCGAGAAATATAACCGTTGTATTTCATCAATATTTCAGCTCCTTCTAACACTTCATTGTCGTAATCTGATAGTTTTTCAGCTAGTTTTTTACTTGAATTTATTAAATCAGTAATTGATATGTTTGGTCGGGTAACCACTGTATTTGCTTTTACTTTTTGTTTTATTAATGATGAATTTTGTGTTTCCAAATATTCGTTTACATCCTCAGGATTTAAACTGGTTTCTTCAAATTCTTTGATAATGAAAGCTATTTGTTCATTTTTAGTTAAGGCTTTTTGCAACATTTCATCAGTTGCTAAACCTATTTTATTTGATAAAGGAGTTAATCGAATATCGGCATTATCCTGACGTAATAAAATACGATATTCTGCTCTTGAAGTAAACATTCGATAAGGTTCTGTAGTTCCTTTGGTAACTAAATCATCAATTAAAACACCTATGTACGCTTCGTCTCTTTTAAGAATAAACGGTTCTTTTTCGTTGATTTTTTGGTGAGCATTAATTCCAGCTATAATGCCTTGTCCTGCCGCTTCTTCATATCCGGTTGTACCATTAATTTGTCCAGCAAAGTATAGGTTGTTAATACCTTTAGTCTCTAAGGTACTTTTTAATTGTGTGGGCTGAAAAAAATCGTATTCAATGGCATATCCGGGTCGAAACATTTTGGCATTTTCGAACCCTGGAATTAATCGCATGGCTTTATTTTGAACATCTTCCGGTAAAGAAGTAGAGAATCCGTTTAAGTAAATTTCTACTGTATCCCAACCTTCTGGCTCAATAAACAATTGGTGTCTGTTGCGTTCAGCAAAACGTACAATTTTATCCTCAATAGACGGACAATATCTCGGTCCTAATCCTTTTATACGTCCTGTAAACATAGGGGATTGTTCAAATCCAGTTCTTAAAACATCATGAACATCATCATTGGTATAGGTAATGTAACAACTACGTTGTTTCGCTAAAGGTTGTGTTTCTGATGAAAATGAAAATTTAGATGGGTTGTCATCTCCGCATTGTTCTTCCATTTTTGAATAATCTAAACTTCTTCCATCTACTCTTGGTGGTGTTCCAGTTTTCATTCGTCCGGAAGTAAATCCATTAGCAATTAATTGTTCTGTAATTCCTGTCGATGGTTTATCTCCAGCTCTACCGCCACCAAATTGTTTTTCTCCAATATGTATTAATCCGTTTAAAAAGGTGCCGTTGGTTAATATAACAGCATTAGATCTAAACTCAATTCCTATTTGAGTTTTCACACCTTTACAAACACCTTTTTCAATAACCAATTCAGTTACCATGTCTTGCCAAAAATCTAAGTTTGGGGTTTGCTCTAGTTTTAAACGCCACAAGTTAGAAAACATCATTCTATCGTTTTGTGTTCTAGGGCTCCACATGGCAGGTCCTTTCGATTTGTTAAGCATTTTAAATTGTATGGCACTTTTGTCGCTAACAATACCAGAATAACCACCCAAAGCATCTATTTCCCGAACAATTTGACCTTTCGCCACGCCACCCATTGCAGGATTACACGACATTTGTGCAATTGCATTCATGTTCATGGTAATCAACAATGTTTTTGAACCCAAATTTGCAGCAGCAGCAGCAGCTTCACAGCCAGCATGACCAGCACCAACAACTATTATGTCGTATTTTTTTCCCATAATTAAAATTATTGTTTCACGTGGAACAGTTTTGGTTTGAGGTTTCAAGTTTGAAGTTCAAGGTTTTAAAACCTCAAACATTTAAGCTTGTAAAGTTAAATAAAAATCTTCCTTGCTTCGCATTTGTTTCTTTTCTTGAGCAGATTTGTCTTTGTAACCCATCAGGTGAAGCACACCATGAATGATTACTCTGGAGAGTTCTTTTTCAAATGCTTGCACTGAGTTTATCGAAGTGTTAAATTTAATAGCGTTTTCCTTTACTCTATTAATACTGATAAAAATATCGCCAGAAATGTTATTTTCTTCGGTATAATCAAAGGTTATTATATCGGTATAAGTATCATGGTTTAAATACTCCAAATTCATTTTATGGAGGTATTCATCCGAACAAAAAATATAGGAAATTTCGCCAACTTTTTTGGCTTCATTTTTAATGGAATCTTTAATCCATTTAATTCGTTTTTTTTCATTAACTAAATGAAAATCAACATCTTCTGAATGAAAAGTAATGGAAACGGGCAATGTTAATTGGTTGAAATAGTGAATCTTAGCCTTACCTTTGAACCGTTATTTTCAAAAACAACTTCGTCAGCCAGTTTTTTCATTAAAAACACTCCTCTACCACTTAAATTGTGAATATTTTCCGGTTTGGTAGGGTCTGGTACTTTTGTTAAATCGAAACCTATTCCTTGGTCTTGAACTATAAAAAGTACTTCGTTATTTTTTGTTTCGTAGTGCAATTTTACGTGCTTGTTGGGGTCTTGTTTGTTGCCATGCACAATAGCGTTGTTTACGGCTCCGGTAAGTGCAATTAACATGTTTCCATAATAATCTTCATCAATCGATAGTTTTTCACAAACCTCATCTATGAGTCGTTCAATTTGGTTAATGTTGTTGAGTTGGGATTCAAACTCTATGTTGTCGTTAATTCTATCTAAAACGTTCATTTGGATAAATTTTGAAAATACATCGAAACTTTATTTTTATAAAAATTATTAAAATTTGGCGGAGTTGTTTTTAATAATTCAACTTCCGATTCTTTTTTCATGTTATACTTAAAAAACTCTTCAGGGTTACTTTGTGGCTTTTCTCTACCTTCTTTCGACTCACGTTTATCATCCAATTCACGCTCTCTTTCTGCCTTTTCCGACTCTAGTAACCTTGTTAAAATTTCTTGTTGTCTGTTAATGGTTTGTTGAGTAATACGTTTATTCACTAAATCGGTTTCAGTTTCTTCCATTAATTTTGATAATTGGTTGATTCCGTTTTTTCCATTTTGATCCATCGACTCTCTCATTTTTTGTAATTGCTCACGAATTTTGGCTTGTTCAGAAGCCATTTTCGCAAACGATTCGCTTGATCCACCTTGACCACCCGGCATGTTCATAGGGTTTTGTCCTCCAGGTTTTTCCCCAGGTTTCGGTCCTTGTTTTTTACCCTGTTCCAATGCTTTTTTTAAATCTTCTAATTGTTTATTTAACTGTTCCTGCAGTTTTTTCATGGATGCGGCACCTTCTCCAGGTTTTGGTTTTCCATTTCCTCCAGGCTTATCACAACTTCCTTCTCCCGGCTTTTGCTTGGCTTGTTGTTGCATTTGCTGTAAAGCTTCATCAAATAATAGTGCTAAATTATTGATAGAAGTCATTACATATTGTTGTTTAGCCGAAGCCATAGGTTTAATACGCTCAGCCATAAATTCAATGGCTTTTTCCATGTTAAAATTAACGGCACTTATTTCTTTGTTTATTGCCGATTCTAACTGAACCACTCTTTTACTCAATGCAAATAACGAATCTTCCACCATTTTAGCATCGTCTTTTAGCTTTTTTTGTTTTTGAACCAACTTCACATAGTCAGGACTTTCGTTTTTAACGCTTTTAAACTGCTCCATCAAGTCTTCTTGTTGGAAAGATATATAAAGCAAATTATCGAGTAACTGACGCAACGATTCCATGTCTTCTGCCGACTCTGATGAATTAGATTGCATCGCTTTTAAATCATCAGCTAATTCATCCATTTTTTCGGCAGCACTTTTTTGACTTTCGGCAGCCTTTTTATTTTTACTATCTTTAATTTGTTCCGACCCCTTTTTCATGTCTTCCGAAATGTTATCTTGTTTTTCTTTGGTTTCCTCCATTCCTTTCGGA
>CAYJMI010000016.1:0-44097 GCA_964371285.1 uncultured Vicingus sp.
GGCTAGGCAGACGCCCTATGGAGATTCGGGCGATTCTTGATCAGTTACATGAAAAAGGAATTAGTGTCGTGTTCAAACAACTAAATGTTGAATCATTGGATGATGATGGAAAAGAGTCCCTGATAAGCAGACTTATCATAAGTATATTTAGTGAGTTTGCCAACAGCGAACGTGAAATGCTATCTAGCCGTATCAAAGCAGGATTAGAACATGCAAGAAAAACCAAATATTTAGGTCGTCCAGTTGGCTCAGGTGAAGATGAAGCGGAATTTTTGAAGAAGTACAAACATGTGGTAAAAGACCTAAAAGACGGTGTGAGCATAAGGAAGACCGGTAAACTACATGATGTATCTCACACCACCATAATAAAGATAAAGCGATTAGCTGAAATAGCTTAATCCTTCGGTATCAATTTCAACGCTGGGTAATATGGAACTTGTGGTAATTCCACCGTAAGTTTCTTCTTCACTTGTTCCTTCAGGTAGCCTATTAGCCTTCCATCTTTGATTAATGGGAGCTCAGGGTTCTCGATAAATATATTATCTATGTAGAACGGTTTTGTTTCTCGTTCAGGATACTTCATTGTGCATATACCAGTAGATTCCACAACCGTGAGCACATAACGGTCATTATTCATGGTCACAACTATTTCGGTCCCTGCCGATTTCTCTTTAACATTCAGGGTCTGGAACTCTTCCATGGTGTCCTGTATGAATTTGTATACACTTTTGCCATGAGCTAAGGCTTTATAAAGTGCCTCTCGATCTTGAAAACCATCGAATGTATCAAATATACTATCGTACTTTCCTTCTTGGTCGGTTGGAATTTGCAATTCAAAATCCCCCTCCTCGTTTAGAACAGTAAGAAGAAACATACCTGAATCGGTGTCGATGTACTTCTCTAGTTCCACATCTTCGTGAAGTTTGTATGGAAAATTGTGTGATCGGTATAAGCGTGTAGTTTTCATCATGGTCAGTTGTTTATGTATATATCTGCCTGATCGGAAACAAGTACGACGCCTAACCGTTTTGTCTCAACCACTCATAAATAAGCAATATACCTTCCGACCCTGACTGATACTGTCCGATCCTTTTCACTTCATCGCCTTCATTTTTTAATACCGGCTTCTTGGCGACTAGCTTCGTCATTATTTTTTCCAAGTACTTGTGAAGTTTAGCCACTTGTTTCTTCTGTTCAGCTGGTTGTAATATTCTCTGGTTCTCGGTCTCATTAACTACGATAGACTGATACAAGCCTTTTAGGTCATCGTATGATTTCGTACCTAGTTTTAGTTTGAGTTCGCACTGAACGAACACCTCAATTTCTCTGCTTTTGTTGTAACTCATAATATAGATTTTAATTAGGTCGCTAAGCTAAGCAGACCAATTAAAATTATAAAGGACAAGGATTTTAAGAGGCTAAGAACTTCATTATTTCGTCACCGTGTTTCACTGCGGCATCTTTAAATCCTTTCAGATACAAACGAGCACAACCGTCCTTTGATACTATAGGTGAAGTAAATTTATATGTACCTGTTTCAAATGGATAATAGTCTTGAAATGCTTTACTCATAAACACCATCATATCTCTTTGTTCAGGCCAATCCATTGCTGACCAATTTCTATGCCAGACCTTTCCTGTATATTTTGTAATAACGACTATTCTCCTTTTATCTCCGTGAACACCAACTACACGTTCGAGTAGGCGATTGAAATGTAGGTCCCCGAATGAGTACCCGACAATCAACAAAGCATTATTTGTGATAACGGCATCATGTATGGCTGAGTAGTAGGAACTATAAGGAAAGTTAATAACCTTGTCTGTTTTCTTTAACCCTGTTATAATCGGCCCTATTGTCGCCCCTTCGGAAGACTGATCCACATTTGTCGATCTACCAAACCAAGTTGGTGAGGCATCCTTATAGCTTTGAAATTTATTAACATCTTCAAAATCATCTAATAAGGTATACTGATTAATATTTTTTGGTCTTCCGTAACCATATTGGATACAACCATGTAGATGATATATTTTAGATCGTGTCGATTTCTTAAGCTTGTGTGGGTTGAATCGTTCAAAGTTATGTTCCGTAGGCTCAAACCCGTCTTCAAGATTAGGTATAGATTGTTCTATACATGTATCGTAGTTCAACGTTGCTATGTTTAGCTTGAAGTTCTTATCTGCCTGTTGCCAAAAATCAGTATGCCACGTGTTCTTTGATTTCGTCTTATAGTTTGAGTCGTACTCGTCAATGAGCTTGGCTACAACAGCTATCAGGTTATTTTTGGCACTGTTTATATTAATAGCATCCTTGAAGAATCTAGTTAAACCTGGTTTTGCAAAAGCAGTCATGTAAGGAGTGTACTTTTTTGACGCACCACTCCATCCAGTCCTGAATGAATTTATCTGTTCAAGCACATGGTATATTTCCTCGAAGTTACATGGCGTATCGTAGTGTTTGTCCAGCACTTTTGCTACTCGATCGATAAAAGCTGTACTCTTATTTAGGAACCTCTGCTTTTTCTTTCGCACCTTAGAAGTGATGGTATTGGTTGTCGGCCCATCAATTTCTATCGCTGCTCCAGCTCCTAAAAATACTGTAAGTCTCATAAACTATATTATTATTAAAGCTACATTTTTTTATCTAGGATTCTAACCCATTTTCAACAACTAAATCCATATATTGCTTATAAATCCATTCAAATGAATCTTTCCTGTAATTAATTAAATCAATAGAATTCTCTATTAAATCACATAGTTTAATACCGCTATCAATATATTCGAAATCACTTAATAGTTTATTATCCACAACTTTTGGAAGTATCGAAACTTTAAATCCTTTTTCAGAATGTTTTTTCAGGTAATACATTATCATATCAGTATTTTTTAATCCCCCTCCACGCCCTTCGAGTGCAAAATATCTTAATCCGTATTGACTAATTTTACCTGTTGATTTTTCCATAATAACAGGAGCTACTAAATTCCACGCACTAGAATCTTTTTCTTTTTGTATAAATAAATAGACGATTATATGATCATTTATTTTCTTTATCAAATCAATGTCCCGCCCGCATAAAGTTGTTTTATGATCTTTAAATCCAGAGATCTCTTTAATTTCAATATGTTTGTGTTCGTCTTCTTTGTCAAATTGTTTGTTATTTACATTTCTATTAATTGAAATGTTGAATAAATTGAATGACGCAAGAGTGTTTTTTATTCCATTATAATTTAAGTTAACCATAAATTTTAGTTTTTAATGACTTACAACATTTTCATACTCTGTTTTTGGGTGGTTTTCGGAATATAAATACTGAACTTGATACAAACTACAAGGCTTTTGATAAAACTTCTCACCAAACGAGCCTATTTATCACTGCACCACCAACTTACCCGAATACCGCTCTTTTTCATTGGATACTACATAAAAATAAATGCCTTTGGGTAAGCCTTGAATATCAATTTGGGTTAAAGGTGCGTTTATATCTTGTTTTAAAATCGCTTTGCCTGTTAAATCTAGCAACTTAAAAATAGATGACATAGATTCCTGAGATTTGATTGTAATAGCATTATTAGCTGGATTAGGGTACACCTCAAATTGGGTGTTTTTATTTGAGTGTGAATCAATACCAGTAGGTAAAACAGTTACGGTAACGGTATCGTAAGTGGTGTAACCGCAAATGGTTTGTTCTAAAATATAGGTGGTAGTACTATCGGGCATAACCCACAGCCCAGCAACAGTATCAATGGGGTTACCGTTTGCATACCAAACACAATCATCGTTTAAGCCAATTTCGGGTTGCCTGCCAATAAACACACTATCACCAATGGTAATGGTGGTATCAACTCCTGCATAAGCTGGTGTACTGATGTCTATTACACTTACATCGTCTATGTAGTAGTGAGTACCTATTGTAGCTCCTCCAACAAACATTGTGTCGGTATTACTATTATTATTAAAATTACCGATAGTCATAAAACGTTCACCTCCTTGTGCCTGATAAGGCAGTGAAATCCGCTGCCAGTTAATTTTATCTTTTACTATTATTGTATCAGTATTCTCTATTTGGGGGGTATAAGGCAATTCAATAAAAGGAGGTGGAACTTGTAAACAACTGTCGTTTGAAAAATATGCTCCAATATTACTTACTGCCCATTTAGATTTATCTGATAAACTAATATAAAAATCAATACAATATATTTTTCCATTAGACAATGTGTCATTTAATATATTTTCTATATACTCTCTATATCCTGATGAAGATGTAAAATAAAGATTAATTCCTGCATAAGAATTTCCTGTTCTAGGAAGTTGATTTCCAGCAGAATTATTAGGTACAGCACAAAAGTTATCGCTACAACAAGTTGAATATAAATCAGTACTACTAACTTGATTTCCAGAAGCATTAATAAATGTTTGAAACCATGGGGAAGAATACATAATTTGCGAATGACTTGTAGGGCAAGAATCAAGCTGTTCGAAACTTGGGTTAGGAACTAAATTTACTTGTGCTTTACTGTAAATAGTAAACAGTAGGTAATAAACAGTATAAAGTAGTAGTTTCTTCATCGTTTATTTAATAAAAAGGGCTTTGAAATTTCAAAGCCCTTTTTAATGTGTTTTTAATTAATAATGGTTACCCGCTGTGGGCTATACTGGTAACCATCACTTGTTTTTACGTGTATAAAGTAAATACCGTTGCTAAAATTATGATTAATTTTAGTATCAGCTGTTTTTTCACTGTGAACTAATATACCTTCAATACTGTAAACGTTTATTTCTACTTTGTTATCAGGTACACGTTCAAATTTGAGCCAAACCTCACCTATACTTGGGTTTGGATAAACCGTAAAAGTTTGTTTGTTGTTGGTGTTTACAACAGTAGTAAGTTGAGCTTTTTTAAGTGTTTGAGTTATACTGTCCACACAAACGTCTATACGTGGAGTATAATCACGATACAACATACTGTATAAACTCCTTGCTTGATACACTATTTCACCATCTTTTGCAGCACAGCCCGTAACCAGTTGCCACAGTGCCAACGAGTCGGCAGCAGTACAAGCCCTTTGTTTAAAATGAACGTAAGCCGTGTAGTAGTTTTTGTAATGGTTTTCAATAGTATTATCAGCAGTAATGGTGCTTAAAAGAGCCTGAGCCTGATGAAGGTTTCCTTGAGCCAATCCGTTTTCTATCTGTGCCAGTTTTTTAATGTTGTGGCTTTGCTGCCCGTTGTAAAAGTTAAGTAAAATGGTAGAACTGTCTTTTAAATCGGGTTGTAAATTGAGCAAACGATATACCTTGTGTTGTGCATTAAGGTATTGTTCGGCAGGGAATATGCCATAATCTACCGTATTGGTTACCATACGTTCCAACTTGCTGATGTCGGCATTGGTACTAAACAACTCGTATTCCGAATCGTTACCAGCTAGCCGTGCAGTAGGTAAGGCATCACAACTCAATCCACTAGCTCCGCTTGATGATACTAAACTATTATAAGTGAAACTATATACTGTGTTAGTAAAAGTTGGAGTGGTACTAGAACAAGTGCCAACAGTTGCAGGGTCATAAGGAGCACCGCTTTGTACATATAAAGGGCTTTGTGTTACATCTGTTCCATTTGTAGTAAAAGTAGTAAACGTTCCTGATGGGTACGAGCCTGTCCATTCGTTGTCGCTGGCATTGGTGGCATCGCCTTGTTGTCCTATGGTGGCATTATCGAGCATCAGCCCATATTTGGTGCTTTCCATGGTATTTTTTTCGAAAGAAATGTGACCATGGTCGTTAATAAGATAGGCACCTATACCAACATTTTCTGTTAAGTTGCAGTTTATTAGCTCTACTGCATTATATAGTGTAAAGGAAGCAGAATACATGCCCAACCAATAGTATTGGGTTTTACCAAAACCCTGTATATTATTGTTAACCATCCAATTACCACAATTAGCTGTATGGTAAGCTCCTACCTGTGTTATACCGCTGTTGGGGTAAGTTTGCTCACGTAATTTAATATAATTGTTGGTAGCAACAGCAGAGTTTCCTGCCCCGATAGTGGGTGTGTACCAAATATAAACCCATTTACTCATACTCACCCCGTTATGTACATCGTACAAGTGGTTATCGCTTACATTAATGGCATAAGGTGTAGGAGCAGTCAGTGCATAATTGGTATAGGTAATTAAATTATTGGCAACTATTCCGGTTAAAGCATATTCGTCACTAAGTGTTACCCCACTGTAATTGGCTTGTATGGTGTTGTTGGTAATACCAACTGGTCCAATGTTTTGAGCATTGGTATAACCGCCATAAGCAACTGCATCGGCATTAAACACAATGCCTGTACGAATGTTGGTAATAATATTGTTATCTACCGTAATTTGCGTACAGTTGGGGGTATTAACACCAATACCTAATTCACCTTCAACAGGCAATGTAGAAACAGGCATTTGTGTGCTACGCATATCGGTATAATTTATCGTTACATCGTTGTAGTTTTCAGCATTTATTCCTGTGCTACAATCGTAAAACCGGTTTGATGTATTAGTCCCGGTACTGGTAACCCGTAATCGGTTATTCGTAGTATATCCTGCTCCGGCATCGGTAGCATTAATACCAATACCCATTGTAGATGATGCTGATTTAATGTATTGAAAGATGTTGTTATGACAAGTAAAATTACTGTTACTTGCATTGATACCATACAGCATGTTATCAAACAAGTTAAAAGTAGTACTGCCATTATTACCTTCAATTAACATTTCATAATAAGTACCACCGCTTAATGTTCCTACACTAAGTAATGTAATACCACTATTAGATATATCGGTAGCAAAAGGTGCTTTAAGTGTGGTGGTAGCATATCCTCCAACGGTATAATGTTCGGCTAGTGTACCTGTACTGGTTAATGTTTGTAATGCAGCTACCGTTGGCCATGTACTTGAATAAGGTATGGTTCGACAAGTAAACACCGTGTTTTTTATGTCAAAATTGGTATATGTTGTGCTGGCGGTACTTTGATAATCGTCGATAAATACAGCATCCATATTTCTATTAAAAATGGCATTATCTATTGCAAGGGTTGTGGATGAGTTAGGGGTACTGATATATACAGCTAGTTCGGCATCTTCTATTAATGTTCCGTCAGTAATATTTAGTATTCCGCCCGGATTTACAATAATACCCAGCCACATGTTGCCACAGGCATAAATATGACTATGGTCGAGTGTTAATGTAGCCCCATTATTAATAGTAATAATAGCACTCGCAGGCATGGTTAAAATTACGTCGGTTAAGGTAACATTACCATTTACAGTAATATTACCGGTGGATGCATAAAATCCGGGGGCTAAGGTATAACCACTGCCCCAAGTTGTAGAGCCTAAAGTAGAACCACAGGCACAACCGCTATTGCTAACTACTGCACTCCCGCTTACATTTCCAGTACAATAAGCACCAGCATCAGAAACTGAAACTAGAGTATAAGTTCCAGGGTTTATTGCATCAAAAGTATAAGGTGAAGATGTAATACCTGTAACTGTAATATCATTAGTTCCATCATTATAAACAATGGTCCAGGGGACTGCACCTCCTGTAATAGCCACACTTATCTCGCTTGATCCGGTAGTGCAAATACTACCTCCTCCACTAATTACAGCACTTGGTGCAATAGTAATGGTATAGGTATTCTCTATATCTCCGCATTTGTTACAATCTAAATCTGCAGTTACAGTATAAGTAGTTGTTTCAGTGGGGGTTACATTCAATATGCTTCCTATTGAAGAATGAGGTCCGCCACTATCTGTCCACGACCAATTATAACCCGGCGAACCGGAAGCAGTTAATTCCACCGCTGTACCAGAAGCAATACAAGTAGTGGGTACATCTGCTACTATACTTGGTGGTACAGGTGTGATGGATACATCATCGATATAAAAATAAGACCCGAAAAAATTATGAGGGGGGTTTGTATTAGTTGTAGGATTTAGTGCTAACGTTTCTGTATCATCTAAAAAATTACCAATGGTAATAAACCCCTCTCCATTTCCAGAATAATTATTCAGTGATAATTCAGTCCAACCTGTTGCACCAGTGGGTGTCGTTGCATATAATTGAGGAGTAAGAGAATAAAGATTTGGAAATGTTGTATATGTATTAGTAGTTGATAAAAATAACCCTATTCCAAGACCATTTAAAGTCCAAGCATCACCTAAACTCGCCCAAAAACTGATGTCATACAACTGCCCTGATTCCAATTCACAATTCAACTTACTGCTAATATATTCCCTAACTTCTGGAAAAGGATAGTGAGATATAAACCCAGCATATCCTCCTAAATTATCTCCAGGAGATGTATGGTCATCCTCTGTTCCAAAATTGTTAGTAGGAACATCTACTGTTCCCGTATAATCTGAATGAAAATGGTCTGCACCATTATAATCACGATTACCATCATACCATATACCCGTTTCATTAAGATTTCCAAAAGCATTTGTTAATAAAGTTGGTTGATGATATTCAAAATCACCATTCCTTACAATACATTGATTACAAATATTTGAAGGTATAGGCTGTACTGTTATAGTTCTTTTTATCCAATTATAGTCATCAGTAAAAATTACAGAATAAGTTGTGGTAGATGTGGGTGTTACTTGTAATACTTGTGTGGTAGCTATTACTCCAGAACCATCACTCCAACTATAATTTTCTGTTCCTACAGGATTAATTGGAATTGACATGAGTTCAATTTCTTCACCTGAACAATATCCAGCAGGACCAACTATAACCATATTTGAAGCTTTACTGACTCCTAATATAAACGGTCCGAAATAATTAACCGGCCCTACCGATTTGGCAGTTTCTGCATCACTAGTTGCATTTCCAAGGTCTTCCCATTCTGATCCATCCCACCTAGCTACCCGCATGAGGCCTTGTTCGGTTATATTACAACTTGAAGTGTCCCAACCCAAAGTAACTATCACTGGGTAAGCTGTTCCAACCGTATCTAATTCCCAGTATTCACAACTGTTTAAGGTATCTAATGTGCTTTCCCTATCATTTCCATAAGTTTGACCTGAATCAAAATATTCTGCAATAAAGGTTGCAGCAGCGTTAGAAGGAGCAGAAATACTAATAGGCTGATAATTGGATGATTTACCAACAGGAAATATAAATGCATCATTTCCTGTTTTTTTAACAGGACCTGCAACAAAAGCATCATCAGAGGCATCGGTGACAGTTGCCCCATCACTAATAATAAGTAAATGACTAGATGAAGATATTATTTTTCCAGTAGTTAATATTAGATTGGAAGTAATAGTTAAAGCTTCATTTAAAGTAACAGTTTTATCGGCACTTGTTTTATCAATTTCTACATTTTTCCAAGTTTGTGCTGTACCATCAATAGTTTGGTTGTCATTACCTGAAAGTAATATAGTAGGTGTATAGGTGCTAAATTCAATAGTACCATCAATGGTTATATTGCCCTCTATTTCTGCTCCTACGTTATTATATAAACGGTAAGTACTTCCAGATTTTACTAGAAGCCCTCCTTCCGCTTTTATTTTGGTTGCATTGGTATTGGTATTATTCAAAATGACGTTATATGTACCATTTCCTCCAATATTTATATCTCCCTTAAAAGTTGGGTGCGAAAATGAACCAGCATAATTAATAGTCCACGTTGCTGATGAATATTCATTTTCAAATTTAATGTTTGGATAGGTCATACTAACCACTGATATATCTGGAGCAGTAGAAGTAGTTTTCCTAAAAACCCAATTAGCTGTAGCTGGTATAGTCGATATTCCGCCATCGTAAGCATCCCTCCATAGATTACAATTGGAATTACTTATTTTTATAATAGTTCCATTGCTTCCTAAACTCCATGTAGCACTTGATAGCCATGTAATTCCAGTCGAATAATTATCTTCAATGATTCCATTTACAACTATATCAATTCCTGAACCATTATTTACATACAAAGTACCTCCACTGTATATTAACATTCCATTTACGACCGTTTGATCAATAGTATCGGTAGCTGTAATTATAACAGTATCTGCATTTTGTATGGTTATACTATTTGCTGTATATTTGGGTGTAATGTTAGCTCTTACCCAATTAATATTGTCACTACTAGATTCCCACGTGCTAGTAGTGTTCCAATTACCTGATTTTTTACTACGGAAATAATCTGTAGGAGATGATGCTTGAACTGTATTTGTTAAAGTAATAGCTAGTAATGTAACAAAAATACATAGTTTCTGTTTGAGATTAAAATATGTTTTCATAAATCAAGATTTTAAATAATTATACTTATTAATTTTAGTGTAAGAATTTTATATGACAAAAACTACATAACAATGGTTATTAAATATTAACGCTTAATGATGGTATAAATGTAGAAGTTAAACCAATACGTGTCAATCCGTTTTTAAACGGGGTAGCCTATACGTTAAAAAACGTATAGATACATCTGTGTTTTTTACTTATCTTTATACGATGAAAATTCGGGTTTCAATAGTTGATGACCATTGCTTAGTTAGGCAAGGATTAATTATAACGCTTCATAAAATTAAAAAAGTTGAAGTGATTAATGAGTTTGAAAACGGGGAAGATTTTGTTAACCATCTTAAAAATAATAACGAACCAGATCCACATATTGTGCTGTTAGATTATCAAATGCCGAAATTAAACGGTATTGAAGTTTGCAGTTGGTTAAAAGAAAACAAACCTGATATTAAACCCATCATCCTTTCGGTGTATAATGACAATCTCCTTGTTGAAAATGCCATTCAACAAGGAGCGGTTGGTTATTTATTAAAATCAGGGGATGCAGAAGAAATACGCAAAGCCATACAAGAGGTTTATAAGTCTAAATTTTACTTTAACGAGCAATTTTCCCAACAAATGCTCATTGATTTGGCACAGTGTAACCAGCCAAATAGGATTAACCCCAACTCCAACAAAAATATTGAATTAACTTCCAGAGAAAAAGAGGTTCTGTTATTAATCTGTCAAGAATTGTCATACAAAGAAATTGCTGTCGAATTAGGATTAAGCACTCGGACTGTTGAAGAACATAAAAAACATATTTTCAGTAAAATAGGGGCAACCAGAGTCTCAGGTGTTGTGTTTTATGCCTTTAAAAAAGGTTGGATATAATTAATCCATTAGCTAAAAAGTTAAACTACCCCTAGCCTTCTCTGTCCAAACTTCTAAACTGAATGGCTTCTGCCAAATGGTTGGTTTCTATTTTTGGAGCATTGTCTAAATCGGCAATGGTTCGGGCAACTTTGCAACATCCAGATCCTTCACAAATCATAAAATATCTCTGTCAATTAGCTGCAATTTTTGCCCAACTGAAACATTGCCATTTACTGAAACATTATTGAAACATTTTGGGTGTTATTTGTGTTTATTTGGGCACAATTGACAATTGGAACCCCTGTAAAACGTAAGAACCGCTTGATTCTTGCGAATTCAAGCGGTTCTTTGCAGCCCGTAGGGGAATCGAACCCCTGTTTCCAGGATGAAAACCTGGCGTCCTAACCCCTAGACGAACGGGCCAAATGGTTTTCCCTATATTTTTAGGAGTGCAAATGTAAATTTTTTTATCATGTATTCAAATAATTTTAAATAAATTATTCGAAATTATTGATATCTGACTGAAACTTAAAGCCTAAACGTTTGCCTGTTTTAATGTTTGCAGCATTGGTTACTTCAATAATATCCATAACACTAATTTCGTTTACGGTATTGTATGGTGGAGTAAGCAAATCAAAATCAATAGAATATAGTATGGTTGACTCAACAATTTTCCTTATTTTAGTGGAATCAATCGTTTCGTGAATAAAATCGTTGTACAAAAATCCAAGTTGTTTTTTTCCTTCTACAAAGTAATGCAGTTCGTTGTTCACAAAAAAACGGGCAACCAAATAACCAACATCGTTTATTCTATTGTATTTAAGTGAGTCGGCTAAAAAATTATACACGTTTATCATTCCACAATACGACCGAAGTTCATCTTCTTTAACATAAGAACTTTGCCATATTTGGTGATTTTTTGGAAAATCAAATATGTTGGTATGCATAAAAAATACTAAAATATCGCCGCCAAACTTGATGTGAAATTCATAATCACCTTTTAGATAATATTCAAGAGCAACATTATCGTCCACTTTTTTCATTTCAACCCGTAATTCTCCTACAAGTTTTTCAGCTTCTGTTTTAAACTCGTCAAAAACTTGTATTGTTTTTTTAAAAAGACATTGTTTAAGGCAAGCCTTTTTCTTTAAAATATCTAAAATAAGTTCTTTGGTTGGTTTTTCTGCCATTGGTTTAGGTTTTAGGTTAATAAGCTCTTGCAAAAATAACTCGTTGCGAAGATGGGTTTCCAGTTAATATACATTTTCCTTGTTCTTGTTTATTGTTTAAAGGAATGCAGCGGATGGTTGCTTTGGTAAGTTCTTTAATTTTATCTTCAGTTTCTGAGGATCCATCCCAATGGGCTGAAATAAATCCACCTTTATCTAACAGTTTTTCAAACTCTTCCCAGCTATCTGCTTTATAGGTATTTTCTGCTCTAAAATCAATCGCTTTTTGGTATAAGTTGGCTTGAATATTTTTTAATAAATGTTCAATTTTGGTTGCAATGTCTTGTTGTTGTAAGGTTTCTTTTTCTTTCGTATCCCTACGAGCTATTTCAACAGTGCCATTTTCTAAATCTCTTGGTCCAATTGCTATTCTCACAGGAACACCTTTAAACTCGTATTCAGCAAATTTGAATCCTGGCTTTTGAGTATCTCTATCATCGTATTTTACAGAAATTCCTTTGGCTTCAATGGCTGATTTAATTTTTAATGCTTGTACAGAAATTTCAGCCAATTGTTCTTCTCCTTTATAAATAGGAACAATTACCACTTGTATTGGAGCTAAGTTTGGAGGTAAAACCAAGCCCTCGTCATCAGAGTGCGTCATAATTAAAGCCCCCATCAAACGCGTTGAAACTCCCCAAGAAGTTGCCCAAACATATTCCTGTTTCCCTTCTTTGGTGGCAAATTTAACGTCAAAAGCCTTTGCGAAATTTTGTCCTAAAAAATGTGATGTTCCTGCTTGTAACGCTTTTCCATCTTGCATTAAAGCTTCAATGCAATACGTTTCTAATGCACCGGCAAAACGTTCATTTTTAGTCTTTACGCCTTTTATTACCGGCATTGCCATAAAGTTTTCTGCAAAAGTGGTGTAAACATCCAACATTCTTTCTGATTCTTCTATAGCTTCTTCTTGGCTGGCATGAGCAGTATGTCCTTCCTGCCAAAGAAATTCAGCAGTTCGTAAAAATAAACGAGTACGCATTTCCCATCGAACAACATTTGCCCATTGGTTAATTAACAAAGGCAAATCTCTGTAAGATTGTATCCAGCCTCTATAAGTGTTCCAAATAATGGTTTCCGAGGTAGGTCTAATAATTAATTCTTCTTCCAATTTAGCCTCTGGGTCAACAACAACACCACTTCCATCTTCAGCGTTTTTTAATCGATAATGAGTTACCACAGCACATTCTTTGGCAAAACCTTCAATATGAGCGGCTTCTTTGCTTAAATATGATTTTGGAATTAAAAGTGGAAAATAAGCGTTAACATGACCAGTTTCTTTAAACATTTTATCTAACTGTGCCTGAATTTTTTCCCAAATAGCATAGCCATAAGGCTTAATTACCATACATCCTCTAACTGCAGAGTGGTCAGCTAAATCTGCTTTTACTACTAGTTCGTTGTACCATTGCGAATAATCTTCTGCTCTTGTTGTAAAATCTTTTGCCATTTATTTTTAGGTATAATTATTGATAGTTATTGATTAAATCGTAAATTTAATGAGTCGGTAAATTTAAGTGAATTTTAACTAAAAAAAAGGTGTTATGAAAACAAATCTATTTTATTTGGTGGTTCTATTTTTTCTTGTTTTAAGTAATAATGTAGTTGCTCAGGATGAGTTTTACAGTGATAAAAAAACTACAGAAACAAAATCAGTTAGAACTGATAGTGTAGATATAAGCTCTTATTCAACAGCAGAAGATTATAAAGCTGTTGAGAATGTTGAAGAAAATACAACAAACGAAGATGTTGACTCCCCCGATAACTATCAGGACTATCGAGATGAAAATTCGCATGAAGAAAAAAGAAGAAAAAGAGACAGAAATGAATTTGTTGCTAATGTGATGGTGGATGTTTTTATCAATGTAGTGTTTATTGTTGCAACGTTTTGGCATTAGTTTATGGCATGGTATTTGTCTTTTTTTAGTTCATTAACAAATGTCCAAGTAAAATACAGGAGGATTTATCATGAAAACAATACTAAAAATAATGGTCACAATGGCAGCAATAGTTGCTATTACCAACGTTTATGCTCAAGATGATTTTTATCCATCAAAAAATAAAAAAACAAAAGAGGTAACTATCCAACCTGTTGATGAAAAAATTAATGATAGTCAGTATTCTACGGCTACTGATTATTATATCGACCAAAAACAGGTAGAGCGTGAAGCTCAATACAATCAACAAATGGGTATTACTGATAGTACTACCTATTATGAAGATGAAAATGGTAATACTAGAATTACCAATAATTACTACAATGGTGATAATTACGATTACGATAATGAATACTACGATTACGAGTATTCCTCAAGAATAAGAAGATTTCATAGACCTTATTCAGGTTATGGATATTACGATAACTGTTATACCAATTACTATTGGTACGATTACAATCCTTATAATTACGGAGTAAGTGTCTACACCAGTTATGGATGGTGGTATCCTCGTCCTTGGGGTTGGAATGTGGGCTGGTCGTGGGGTTCAGGTTGGTATGCTGGTTGGGGAATGGGCTGGAGCATGGGCTGGGGAGGAGGTTATTATGGTAGCTCTTATTGGTCAGGGTATAATAATGGATATAATCACGGTTATAGTGATGGATATTATGCAGGAAACTATTACAATAGTTATGATAAAAATAGTTACTATTACGGACATCGAGGAAATACTTCTTCAGGGTCTGTTGGTTATGGATATGGAACTCGACCAAGTGGTTCGTCAATGGCTTCTATGAACAATAGTATTCCAAAAACTGTTGCTCCTGCTAAAACTTTTGGTGAAAAATATGAAACTGCGGTAAGAAATAACACCATTAACAATATAAATGGTAATTCAAGTGGACCAAGAACTATAAATGGAGGTAATAACAATAATGTTTCTCCAAGGTCAACTACTGCTCAACCAACTATTGGAGGTTCTCAACCTAGACCAAATCCTTATATAAATCCGAAAGGCAATGTAATTCCTAGAACATCTACTGACCCAAATGTTGTTGGTCCAAAACCTAGAACAACGTCTGAGCCTGGAGAATTTGTTCCAAAACCGAGAATAAATTCAGATCCAAATGTTATTTCTCCTAAACCAAGGATAAACAATCCTTCTAATCAACCAAATTATAATCAACCAAGAAATCCGAATCAAGGTGGGGGTAATGTAAATCCAAAACCTAGAACATATTCGAATCCTACAACACAACCAACATATAATAAACCTAGTAATCAGAATAGTAAGCCGAGTAATTCTTATAGCAGACCATCTGGGAATAGTTATAATAGAGGTGGATCTGCTCCTAGTGGTGGCGGTGGTGGTGGAAGGAGACCTAGATAATGTGAAAATGTGTGAATGTGAAAATTTCTAATCTCAAATGAAAAAATTAATAATAATTACCCTTTCAGTAGTTTTTGGCGTACAACTTTTGTCTGCTCAAAACGAGTTTGATGCACTTCGATATTCTAATTTGGAATTTTTTGGGGATGCACGATTTAATGCTATGGGAGGCTCTTTTGGTGCTTTAGGTGCAAACATGTCTTCTTTAAGTGTAAACCCTGCTGGAATAGGAGTTTATCAAAGTTCAGATTTTTCTTTTACACCAGCTTTTCATTACAATTTTACAGACACTCAACAAGATGGAAATACTATAAGTGATGGCAAACTAAATTTTCACTTTTCGAACATCGGGATTGTAGGAAATTTCGATACAGGTGGAAATTGGAAGAGTATAAGTTTAGGGATGGGTTACAATAGAACTTCAAATTTTAATGCTAGTATTTCTGCAAAAGGAACAACCGATAAAACCATGTTAAGTAAATATAATACTGAATTGAATATTGATGGAGGAACTTATGATGGAGATATTGAGTCGTTGTATCCTTTTAGCTCAAATTTGGCTTATCAAACTTATTTAGTCAATCCAACTTTAGCCGACTCGTTGAAATACGATAATGTTTTTGAAAACTCAAAAAATATTACTCAAATTACCAATTACGAGACCAGAGGAGGAAGTGGAGAAATGTTTTTTACATTTGGAGGTAATTATAACGACAAACTCTATCTAGGTGCTACCATTGGAATTCCTATAGTCCGATATGTCTATGATAAAAATTATACCGAAAAATCTGATAATAATGATACTCTTACCGAAGTAAAATCTTTTACTATTCACGATAATGTTAAAACCACTGGAGCAGGTTTTAATTTTAAATTGGGAATGATTTATAAAGTTACTGATTGGGTAAGAGTTGGAGTTGCTTTTCATACTCCTACTATATATGGATTAACAGATGGATATCAAACCACCATGAAATCGGAAATGAAAGATGGTTCAACTTATGATAACTCATCACCTTATGGAAATTATAGCTATTTACTTACAACACCTTACCGATTTATTAGCAGTATTGCATTTGTGATAAGTGAGTATGGTGTGATTAATGCAGATTATGAAATGGTTGATTATTCAACAGCTAGGCTAAAAAGTGATTATGATGCTGGAATTGATGGTTATGATTTTTCTACAGAAAATGAAAATATTCGAAACAATTTTCAACTCACTCAAAATGTTAGAATTGGCTCAGAATGGAGATTAGATCCTTTTAGAATACGGGCTGGATATCGTTATCAAGGTAACCCGTTAAATAATAGTTTTTATGCAAATCAACAATCATCAACCTATTCTCTAGGTTTTGGTATTAAAGAAGAAGGTTATTATTTTGATGTGGCTTATGCTTTAAAAATGTATAATAATCAAACCATTATTGTTGCTGAAAATGATGATTATGCATCAACAACATTAAAAGATCATTACATTACTTTTACCTTAGGGTTTAGGTTTTAAAAAAGCCAATAATTGCCAAGGTTAACACCCCTAATGCAAGCAAATAAATAGCTATCCGAAGTGGTTTAAATGGTATAGTAGGTTTTCTGAATTTAGCACTTACCAAATAATTTAGTTGTTGAACTTTTTTGAAATCACTATTTTTTACTCCATAGAAATAGGTTGTTTTGTTTGGTGTTTCCTCCATATCCGATTCATACCAAATTTGTTGTTCTTTTAATAGATTTTCAAAATAAGTAGCTCTTTCGGTTTTAAAAAAATGAAAAATAGTATATGCTTTTCGTGTAGGATGTTCGTTGTAGTTGGTGATGTTTAACATAATTATTTTATCCTAATTTGTTTGCCAACTCTTAGAATAGAGCTTTTTCTCATGTCGTTTAAATCACACAATTCTTTCACTGTAATACCATATCTAGTAGCAATTTTTTGCATATAGTCGCCTCTTTCGATGGAATGAAATTCTACACCTACAGGAATTGCATTATAGGTATATTTTTTTATTTTTAGTTCTAATGATTCACTGATTAGTTTACTTTCTTTAAAAGAAATGATATGTTTTGGATTTAATGGTTTTCCTTTAAAACGTAATTCATAATGTAAGTGGCTTCCGGTTGACCTTCCAGAGCTTCCGCCAAGTCCAATAACTTGTCCGGCTTCAACAATATCACCAGGTTCAACTTTTAACCTGTGAAGATGGGCATAAATAGTTTCTAAACCGTTGTAATGACGAATAACAACAACTCGTCCAAAACTAGGGTGTTTTAAAGCAATACGTACCATGCCATCAAATGATGCTACAACTGGATCCCAAACTTCTAGGTCTAAATCGATTCCATTGTGATTTCTTCCGCTTCTGTATCCATAATTTGATGTTATGACTGGGTTTTGGATAGGCATAACAAAATCACACAAAGTGGACTTATCAGTCAGTGTTAAAAAAATGCTACTATCATTTACAGACAAATTTTCGTCATAAGGAGTGATGCGTTCTGTGTCCCAATTCTCATACATTGAGTAGGATGGAAATGGAGAGTCCTCACAAGAATTTATTAATGTAGCATAATAATCTTTATTGTTTAAACGACTCTCGACATAATCATTCAATTCTTTTAGAAGACTTTTCGATACCAATTGTTGATCTAATAAAGAATCAATTATGTAAATAATTTCATCGCCACTTAGGGTTGATAAATCATCATAAAATGGGTTGGTTGTTGATATTACTAATGCACTAACCGTGTCTTTTTTTGTGGTATTTTCTTTTTCAATACCGAAACAAAAACCATAGGTAAAATTCCATGCCATCAGGTAGAAAATAAACGTAATTTTTGTTATAGGTTGTCTCATTTTTTTTTGAAAAAGGAAGCCAATTTATGAAAAAAAATTAAAACCAGCACTATTTTTAAAATAAGAGTTGTGTTTTCTTTTGGTTAAATCAGTTAAAACACTACTTTTATAAACCTTAATTTTAATTGATGTTTATGAGATTTTTAAAGCGGTTTTTGTTAATAATTTTAATAGTAATTATCTGTTTAGTTATTTTTTCATTTTTACTTCCTTCTACTGTCAAAGTTGAAAGAAAAGTCAATATTGAAGCTTCATCAGAACTTGTTTTTAAACAAATAAATGAATTAAAAAATTGGAAAAACTGGACTGTTTGGGCTGAAAAAGACTCCTCAATTTATCTAATTCTAGGCACTTATTCAAAACCATCAGAAGGTGTTGGGGCAACCTTTAAATGGAAAAGTGAAAACGAAGAAGTTGGCGAAGGGCAACTAAAAATCATCAAATCACAACCTTTTGAAACAATTGAAGCAATGTTAGATTTTGGTTCAGGAGACGCACTTACGTATTGGAACTTTCAGCAAAAAGAAGAGTTGATAGAAGTAACTTGGGGTATTAA
Source organism: uncultured Vicingus sp. (assembly GCA_964371285.1). Lineage (GTDB taxonomy): Bacteria > Bacteroidota > Bacteroidia > Flavobacteriales_E > Vicingaceae > Vicingus. The sequence goes on from CAYJMI010000016.1 coordinate 19,104, forward strand.
TTTAGATTTAGGATTTAATCCAATCTCAAAATGGTTTGGTCTTTTTATGGAGGATTATTTAGCCAGCGATATTGAGAAAGGATTAGAGAAACTCAAAAAATATTCAGAAAATTTACCACGTATCAATAGCGGAATTGTAACTAAACAATTTATTGATAAGCCACAATGGTTTTTATCCATTAGAGATACTGTTGATGGAAGTGAAATAGGTTTAATACATTCAAAACTTTTTTCTGAAATAGGTTTGTTTATGGAGCAAAATAACATCGTTGATGATTTGCCTCCGTTGGTTATTTATCATTTTTGGTCAGATACATTAGTTGATGTGGAGGCAGGCTTATTACTATCTGATTCTACAGGATTAACCAATAATCGTATTAAATTAAATAAAATTAGTGCTGGAAATGTGGTTACTGCAACACATTATGGTTCGTATGAAAGGATTCCAGAAACCTATTTTAGTATCAATGAGTGGATGAGAAAAAACGAAGTCCAAGTTATTGGGCCACCTTGGGAAGTTTATGTTGTTGATCCTTCAATCGAACAAAACCAAGATAAGTGGGTTACCGAAATATATTTTCCAATTAAATAAATATCTTTGTCTTATGAAAAAAATTATCAGTTCAATCGTACTTATCGGATTTTTTATTGTTACGACATCAAATTTACTAGCTCAAGAGCCAATAAATGTAGTTGGTAAATTAAAAAGCTTAATCAAAAAAGGGGATTATGCTATTTTAGAAGTGAGATTGAACAATGAAGACGAATTTAGAACCATTGAAGGAAGTAATTCTAGTTTAGCCAGATTAGCACTTTTTACTGGAAACAATGAAGGTACAGAGTTGATATTAAAAGGTTTTGAAGGTATGAATTCCATTGTTTCAATTCTGAATGATTTAAAAGCGAATGGGTTCCATTTGTTGAATGTCTATACGATAAAAGGAGAATCTTTAATTATTACTCACTACATTATTGAGCGAAAAAAATAAAAACATAGGAATGCAACTTTAATATAAAGAAGCGAGTCTTTGTTTACTATAAAAGATTACTTTTATTCTCTATTAAATTGCTTTATGAAATTCTTAAATAAAGGTTTTCTACTTTTTGTAGTCCTTCTAATCAGCCAAACGCTGAGTTCTCAAATACTTATTAATGAGTATTCATGTGCCAATGCAACTAGTGCTGGAGATCCCGATTTTTTTGGCGGAATGGAAGATTGGGTTGAATTATACAACCCAACAGGTTCGGCGGTTAATTTAAATGGATATTATCTTAGCGATAAAGCAAGTAATCCTACAAAATTTCAAATACCAGGTTCAATAACAATTGCTGCTGGAGGTTACCGGATGGTTTATGCTTCTGGTAGAGCAATGATAGCTGGAGGGACAGAGATTCATACCAATTTTAAACTCACTCAAACCAAGCTCGAAAAAATTATTCTTTCCAATCCAAGTGGAACAGTTATAGATATTTTAACTATTAAACCCAATCAACTGCTTCATTCTAGAGGAAGAACAACATCTGGTGCTGGTACTTGGAGTGTTTTTACTAATTCAACTCCAAACGCAGCAAACACAGGCAGCATGTTGGAGTATGCAAGTACTCCTCTTTTTAATGTTGCTCCAGGTTTTTATAGTTCAACTCAATCCGTCTCCATTACTTCTCCCGATGCGGGTGTAACTATTCGTTATACAACAAATGGTTCTGAACCAACTGCTGCGTCAACAGCCTATTCTGGGCCAATTAGTGTATCAACAACAAAAGTTATAAGAGCTAGAGCATTTAGTTCAAACCCTAGCATTCCACCGAGTTTTATTGAAACAAATACCTATTTTATTAACGCAATTCATACTGTACCAGTAATTTCAATTTGTGGAGATAATATTTTAACACTGTTAAATGGATCACAAATTGAACCGATGGGTGCTTTAGAGTTTTTTGATAGAGCTGGCGTAATGCAAACTGAAGTTACAGGAGATTTCAATAAACATGGTAACGATTCATGGGCTTATGACCAAAGAGGATTAGACTTTATTTCTAGAGACCAACATGGTTACAATCACGCATTAACATATCAACTTTTTCCTAATAAAACAAGAGATGAATTTCAAAGAATTATTTTAAAGCCAGGTGCTAGTGATAATTATCCTTTTGAAAATGGTGGAGCACACATTAGAGATCCATTTGTACATACTTTGTCACAAAAAGGAGAATTAAAACTTGATGAAAGAACCTATGATGCCTGTGTGCTTTATGTGAATGGACAATATTGGGGGGTTTATGAAACAAGAGAAAAAGTAGATGACAGTGATTTTACTAGTTATTACTATGATCAAGAAGAACAATACAGTGATAGCCCAAACTATATTCAATATTTAAGTACTTGGGGGGGGACAAATACCGAGTATGGTGCTCCAAACGCTCAACCAAATTGGAATAGTTTGGTTAATTTTATAACTACTAATAATATGGCTATTCCTGCCAACTTTAATTATGTTGATAGTGTCTATAATTGGCAAAGTTTGGTTGATTATTTTTGTTTAAATTCATACATAGTTAATAAAGATTGGTTAAACTGGAATACCTCATGGTGGAGAGGTCTTAATCCCCTTGGTGATAAGCAAAAATGGAGGTATTCTTTGTGGGATATGGATGCTACTTTTGGACATTATACCAATTATACAGGAATACCTGATGTTTCTGCAAATGCTGATCCTTGTAATGTCGAAAATTTACCCAATCCAGGCGGTGAAGGACATACAGAAATTATGGTTGCATTGATGGATAATCCAATCTTCGAACAATATTATATCTCTAGATATATTGATTTAGGAAATACAGTTTTTAGTTGCGACAACATGATTCCACTCTTGGATAGTTTAGTTGCAATGATAGCTCCAGAAATGCCTGGACAGGTAGCTCGTTGGGGAGGTTCGGTTGCTCAATGGCAAAATAATGTACAAACTATGCGGGACTTTATCCTAGACAGATGTGTCGCCATTGATGACGGATTGGTAGATTGTTATAATTTAACAGGTCCATATCCAGTTAAGTTTAATGTTAATCCTACTGGAGGTGGAAACATCAAAATAAATTCAACAATACCACCAAATTATGTTTTTACAGGTGATTATTTTGGAGGTATAGATATATTTTTAAAAGCTATTCCAGATAGTGGCTATATGTTTAGTTATTGGGAAATTTTTAACCATACGTTAGATTCAGCTTTAACAAATGATGAAAACTCTTTACGAATAACCCAAGCAGATAGTATTATTGCTCACTTTATTGTGATTGACTCTACTAGGCTTGTATTTAATGTTTTTCCAGCTGCTTCAGGTAATATTTCTATTGATGGATTTACACCTCCAACTTATAGTTATTCAGATTATTTTACAACAACAAGCAACATCAACTTGATAGCAACCCCTCAGCCAGGTTATATTTTTGACCATTGGGAATCATTATCAACAGCATTTGTCCCAGATCAATTTAATGATACCGTTCAAATCACAGCTAATTTAGCCGATAGTATTGTTGCCCATTTTGTGGTATTTCAAACTTTTGATGTAAAGTTTAATGTAACACCTGTTGGTGGAGGAAATATAGCTATTGATGGTGTTACCCCTGCAACTTATGTTCATACTCAAAACTATTCAACAAATAGTGTAATTAATTTAATAGCAACACCTTTACCAGGCTATGTTTTTGATCATTGGACATCGTTATCAACTGCATTTATTCCAGATACATTAAATGATACTGTTCAAATTATTGTTAACATGGCCGATAGTATTGTTGCTCATTTTGTAGTATTTCAAACTTTTGATATAAAGTTTAATGTAACACCCGTTGGTGGAGGAAATATAGCTATTGATGGAGTTACACCTGCAACTTATGTTCATACACAAAACTATTCTACTAACAGTGTAATTAATTTAATTGCAACACCCTTACCTGGTTACGTTTTTGATTATTGGACATCGTTATCAACCGCATTTACTCCAAATACATTAAACGATACTGTTCAAGTTACCGTTAATATGGCTGATAGTATTGTAGCACATTTTGTATTGATACAAACCTTCGACTTAAAGTTTAATGTAAATCCTATGTTAGGAGGCAATATTTCAATTAATGGAGTTACACCTGCAACTTATGTTCATACTCAAAATAATATCATAAACGATGGATTAAACCTAATTGCAACACCACTAAGTGGATATATTTTCGACCATTGGGAATCAATAACACTTGGTTTTTCTCCCTCAGATCTTTCATCAACGGTAAGTATAATCGTAACTGCTTCCGATAGTATTGTTGCTCATTTTATATATATAGATACTTTTGATATTACCTATAATGTGATGCCAATTGGTGCAGGAGATATAGCAATAAACACAGTAACACCTATAGGATATCCTCACACCGAAAGCTATATTGAAAATACCACAGTAAATCTTAAACAATTTGAACTGTTGCCAGAAACATACTCATTTGATCATTGGGAATCACTTCATCACACCTTATCACCATCTGTAAATTCTTCAGTTGTTAGTTTTAGTGTTTCATCAGATGACACAATTATAGCGGTTTATATAGATATTCCGCCACCGCCAACCAAGGGAGCTCAATTACCTGCTGCTTTTTCTCCAAATGGCGATGGAAACAATGATATGTTATTTGTTTATGGAGGCCAAATTGTAAAACTATCGTTAAGTATTTACGACCGTTGGGGAGAATTGATTTTTGAAACATCTAACAAGGATAATGGTTGGGATGGGACTTATAAAGGAAAAGAGGCAAGTTCAGGAGTTTATGTATATAAGTTAGAAGTTGTTTACGCTGATAAAGAAAAAGAAACCAAATCGGGGAATATTACTTTGATTAGATAATTGTGAGGGTAACGAATAGCATAATTTTAATTGGATTATATACTGTCGTGAAAATATTTTTTTTAACCTTTATTATTATATTATTAACAGTTAATAATACGAATGCCCAAAGTTGGGTATGGTCTAATAAAATAGGAAATACTCAAAGCGACAAAGCTACTTGTATCAAAACAGATTCGTCCGGAAATATATATGTGTCAGGATATTTTAGTGATAATATAAGTTTAGGAATTAACAATCTTATTTTGAACTATACAGAAAATGATTATAGTAAAGAAGCCTTTATAGCAAAATTTGACAGTTCAGGATTCTGTTTTTGGGCACGAAGTGGTGGACAATACTACGATGATAGAGTGTTAGGTATGGATGTAGATGCTGAAGGGAATAGCATCATTACTGGTACATTTTGGGAAGGTTCTGGTATTCAGTTCTCAGGAAATTATATTACAGGTTCTGCATTTGGTAGTGGTGATCAGTGTTTTATAGTTAAACATGATAAAAATGGTAATTATCTTTGGGGAAACTTTGTATGTAGCAACGGCTATGAAGATGATCAAGGATTAGACGTTGCAACAGATAAAGCAGGAAACAGTTATGTGGTAGGATTTATGGGTGGAAATACTTTATATTGTGGCGGTAATACAGTTACAGCTACCAATACAGACAACAGTTATGAGAAACATAGCTATTGGATTACAAAAATTAATAATGTAGGTCAATTTCAATGGGCGAAATGTTTCGGTAATTTACCATTTGACTATACTGCATATAAATATATAGAACGAGACATAGCTGTATGTGTTGACGATTCTGGCGGTGTATATATTACTGGTGGTTATGATGACACTCAAACATTTGGTAGCACAACTTTAACAAGTACCGGAGGATATGATATCTTTATTATGAAATACGATTCTTCTGGAACTTTTCAATGGGCAACCAATGGTGGGAGCCATAAAGATGATTGGGCTAATGGAATTTGCTCTGACAAAAACGGATATATATATGTGGTAGGCGAACATAGAGATTCATTAATTATTGATACTGTAATTATTAAAAACTATAACAAACGTGATGCATTTGTTTTAAAGATAGATGCAAAAACTGGCAAACCAATTTGGGGAAAACGGGCAGGTTCTAGCCTTGGAGGAGAAAGAGGTAATGATGTATGGGCAGATTCATTCTGTAATGTATATGTGTGTGGAGATATAAACGAAAATGCAAAATTTGGAGATAATATTACTACTGGAGCTGGTAAATATGAAGAAGCATTTGTAGCCAAAATTTCTCCAGAAGGAAAATGGAAATGGGTTGCCACAGGTGGTGGAATAGATAGCAATGACAGAGCTAACGCAATAGTAAAAGGAAAAGGAGCGCAAGTATATGTATGTGGATTTTTTAGAGCTCCAGCTACTTTTGGAACAGATAATTTAATATCATCTGGCTCAAGTGATGGTTTTTTTTCTCGTTTACACGATTCCTTGTTTAATAAGATTGAAGACTTTATTTTATTAAAACCAGTTGATTCTATATTATGTAAAAATGAAATTATTCAATTAAATATCCCTCCACATACCTATATTGAATATACTCCCCTAACTGGAGTAACTGCCAATAGTGATAATTCGATATTAACTTTTAACCCTTCCGTCACAACTACTTATACCATTTCTGGACTTGGTGAAGGAAATTGTTCTAATTATGATACGATAATATTTACTATTTATAAACCAGTTGAACCTGTTGCTGAATTTACTGTTAATTCTGTAGTAGCAACGAACACAACTTCTACTTTTATTTTAAATAATTTAAGTGTCAACGCATCCAATTATGAATGGTATTATAATTATTCATTAATATCAACGAATGTAAATATTAATCAAGTTTTTAATTCGGTTGATTATTGTTTTACACTTTTAGCACATAGTAGTATAGGTTGTATAGATTCGATTTCTTATTGTGATAATTATATTGCTCCCATACCACCAATCAAGGGAGCACAATTACCTTCTGCTTTTTCTCCAAATGGAGATGGTAATAATGATTTGTTATTTGTATATGGTGGACAAATAGAAAAAATATTTTTAAGTATATATAATCGTTGGGGCGAATTAATTTTTGAAACGACAAGCAAAGATAATGGCTGGGACGGTACTTATAAAGGTAATAATGCAACCTCTGGAGTGTATGTTTACACATTAAAAATAATTTATACGGATGGAGATAAAGAAACTAAATCAGGAAACATTACATTAATTAGATAACTATGCGAGTTAAGCACAACATATTTTTAATTGGATTAATTATTTTGTCAAATATATCATTTGCTCAAGATGTCCATTTCTCACAATTTGTTCAAACCCCACAATTAATAAATCCAGCAGCCGCAGGCTCTTTTATAGGTAATTTTAGAGGAATCTTAAATTACAAAACACAATGGAGTGCTTTTGGTTCGCCTTACAAAACTTATGCTGCATCGTTTGATATGCCTATTGCTAAGGGTAAAGGGAAAAAGGCATATTTGGGCTTAGGCGGAAATTTTTACAAAGATGTTGCAGGAGATGCAAATTTTGGAAATTTTTTAGGTGGTGTTTCGTTGGCAGGTATTCTTCCAATTTCAGATTATCATAATTTTTCAGTTGGTATTAATGTTGGGTTAGGGCAATATTCTGCCGAATTATCAAACCTTACTTGGGGCAATCAATTTGATGGCGAAAAATTTGATACTAAAATCAATTCTAATGAAGTCAATAAATTGAACTCAAAAATGTATGCCGATGTTGGTGCAGGATTGTATTACGAATTTAAAAGCACATCTACTTTTTTCTTAGGAAGTGATTTAAAAAGTTTTAATATAGGTGTCGCGGCTTATCATATCAATCAACCCAAACATGAATTTTTAGGTGTTACTGAAGATGCATTAAAAATGAAAATTATTGGTCAATTTTCTGGAACATTTGACATCTCTAATTCAAAAGTAGCTTTGGTACCATCCATGTTTTATGCTCAACAATTAAAATACCAAGAAATTACAGCAGGTATGCTTATTAAATTGAGATTTGGTGAAGAAACAAAATATACAGGACTTTTTAAGCAATCGGCTTTTTATTTTGGAGCACATTATCGTTTAAAAGATGCCATAATACCCCAAGTTTATTTTGAATTTTTAGATTATATGATAGGAGTATCTTATGATTATAATATTTCCAGTTTGTCTGATGCCTCTCATGGCAACGGTGGTTTTGAAATATCACTGAAGTACGTAAATAAACCTAAAGCTATTCAGAGAAGTTCTTTTTAAGTACTTTTGTAGCGTGTCAAAAATAGCTGCTTTCATATTTAAATTATTTGGTTGGAAAATTGTTGGAGAACTTCCCGATTTTAAAAAATTTGTAATTATAGGTGCACCACATACCAGTAACTGGGATTTTTTTATTGGCAGATTATACTTTTTTATTTATAAAATTCCGGTACAATTTTTTATTAAAAAAGAATGGTTCTTTTTTCCGATGAACTTACTTTTAAAGGTGCTGGGAGCTATTCCTGTTAATAGAAGCAAGAATACGAGATTAACCGAAGAAATTGTAAAAACTTTTCGTGATAGAGAAGAATTGGTGATGTTGGTTACACCAGAAGGAACAAGAAAATATGTTCCAGAATGGAAAAAAGGTTTTTACTACATCGCTTTAAGTGCTAAAGTACCCATTGTTATGGGGTTTGTTGATTATTCTACAAAAACTGCAGGTATAGGCCCGTACTTGTATCCTTCAGGCAATATTGATGAAGATATGAAAACCATTTTGGATTTTTACAGAACCAAAAAAGGTCGTTTTCCTGAAAATGGAGTGAGGTAAAAAAACATAACCCACGATTTAAATCGTGGGCTATGTTTTTTTAATTGGTTCTGTACTTGTATTTATAACTTGCCAACTCTTCGTTTGCTTTTACCATTTTTACTTTTAGGTTTTCTTTATAAGCAACGGTTTTTTTATAAATTTCTTCATTTCCAGTTCCCAACATCTGTGTAGCTAAAATAGCCGCATTCAAAGCACCATCTACAGCAACTGTAGCAACAGGAATTCCCGGAGGCATTTGCACAATAGCTAATAGAGCATCTAAACCATCAAAACTTGATTTAATTGGAACACCAATAACTGGTAAAGGTGTTAAAGCAGCAACAACTCCTGGTAAATGTGCAGCCATACCAGCAGCAGCAATAATTACTTTTATACCATTTTCTTTAGCATGTTTCGCAAATTTTGCTACTTCAGATGGAGTTCTGTGTGCAGAAAGTGCATTTACCTCAAATGGAATTTCCATTTCATCAAAAAAATCGGCAGCTTTTTGCATTACTTTCCAGTCGCTAGTGCTTCCCATAATAATACTTACGAGTGGTTTCATAGTCGAATTTTTTAGTTTGACCAAAATTAATGATAATGCTTTGTATTTTCTGATTCAAAAGTTAAAATAACTACATTTGCATTCCAATTTTTTTATATGCAAACAATCAAAATAAAAGATTTAACATTTAAGCCATTTATTACTGAGGATGAGTTACAATTTTTAATAAAAAAAGTTGCTCATCAAATTAATAAAGAATATGCAGGGAAAACACCATTATTTTTAGGCGTTTTAAATGGTTCGTTTATGTTTATGAGCGATTTAATGAAATCTATTGATTTAGAATGTTTGGTATCATTTGTTAAATTGGCTTCTTACGAAGGAACAGAAAGTAAAGGAACTGTAAATGAATTGATTGGATTGAATGAAAGTCTTGAAGGTGTAGATGTTATTATTGTTGAAGATATTGTGGATACTGGAAACACCTTAGAAAAATTATATCAGATTATTTTAGAAAAAAATCCAAAAAGCCTTAAAATAGCGACATTACTATTTAAACCTGACCCTTATAAAAAAGGATTTAACATTGATTTTGTAGCTAAAGAAATTCCAAACAATTTTGTTGTTGGATATGGTTTGGATTATGATGGATTTGGAAGAAATCTATCTTCAATTTATGTGTTAAATCAATAAATAGTTAATATATGTTGAATATCGTATTGTTCGGACCTCCAGGAGCTGGAAAAGGAACTCAGGCAGAAAAACTTATTGCTAAATACAATCTGTGTCATCTTTCAACAGGTGATATTTTTAGAGCAAACATTAAAGCCGAAACTGAATTAGGTAAACTCGCCAAAAGTTATATGGATAAAGGCGAATTAGTTCCTGATTCTGTAACTATTGCCATGTTGGAATCGGAAGTAAACAAAAACCCTCAGGCAAAAGGTTATATTTTTGATGGTTTTCCAAGAACAACTCCTCAAGCAGAAGCGTTGGCTACTTTTTTGGATTCGAAAGCAACCGAAATTTCGGTAATGTTGGCTTTAGATGTTGAAGAACAAGAATTAATCAATAGATTATTGTTGCGAGGAAAAAATAGCGGCAGAGCTGACGATAGCGATGCATCAATTATTGCCAACAGAATAAAAGTTTACAACGAACAAACAGCCGTAGTTGCCGATTTTTATGCTGCTCAAGGAAAATTTGAAAAAATTGTAGGCAAAGGTGGGATTGATGCTGTTTTTGATAAGTTGTGTAAAGCTATTGATAAATATAAACCCGTAACTAGTAATTAGTCATTAGTCTTCAGTCAACAATAAACCAGAAACTTCAAATCGTAAATCCAAAACATGGCAAGCACCAACTTTATCGACTACGTAAAAATTCATTGCCGTTCAGGTAAAGGTGGAGCAGGTTCACGCCATTTTCGAAGAGAAAAATACGAAGCCAAAGGTGGTCCTGATGGTGGTGATGGAGGACGAGGTGGTCATGTAATACTTAGGGGTGATAAAAATTTATGGACGCTTTTACATTTAAAATACAAACGACACATTAAAGCTGGACATGGTGAGTCCGGGGGAGAATCGAGAAGTACTGGTGCCGAAGGCGAAGATACTTTTGTTGATGTTCCATTGGGTACTATTGCCAAAGACCCTGAAACTGGGGAGGTTTTGTTTGAAATTACCGAACACGGTGAAGAACACATTTTAATTGCTGGTGGTAGAGGAGGAAAAGGCAACGACCATTTTAAATCAGCAACTAATCAGGCTCCTATGTACGCACAGCCTGGAGGTGACAGTGAAGAAGGATGGAGAGTTTTAGAATTAAAAGTATTGGCAGATGTTGGTTTAGTAGGATTTCCGAATGCTGGTAAATCAACGTTGCTTTCTGTAATATCTGCTGCCAAGCCCGAAATTGCCGATTATCCTTTTACTACCATTGTTCCAAATTTAGGCATGGTTCCTTATCGTGATTACCGTTCGTTTGTAATGGCTGATATTCCCGGAATTATTGAAGGGGCACACGAAGGAAAAGGGTTGGGGATTCGGTTTTTACGACACATTGAACGAAATGCCGTGTTGCTTTTTATGATTGCTGCTGATAGTGATGATATTAACAAAGAATATCAAACCTTGCTAAATGAAATTACCCAATTTAATCCCGAATTATTAGATAAAAATAGAATATTGGCAATTTCTAAATCCGATTTATTGGATGATGAGTTAAAAGCAGAAATTGAAAAAGACTTGCCTAAAATCCCATATTTGTTTATTTCATCAGTAGCCGAACAAGGTTTGATGGAATTGAAAGATTTAATTTGGGAAAAAATTAACGAGTAGTTGATTGTTATTTCCTTGTATAATCATGTACAAACTTACAAAGTTGTTTCACATTTTCAACAGGAGTGCCAGGTAAAATACCGTGTCCTAAATTAAAAATATGTCCAGGTTTTCCTTTTACCGAATCTAATAATTTTTTAGTTTTAGCTTCAATAATACTCCAATCTGCAAACAAAGCGGTTGGGTCTAAATTTCCTTGAACGGCAAATTTGTAGTCCATGTCCTTCCATACTTTATCCAAATCTGTTTTCCAATCAATAGCAATTACATCTGGCTTAGCTTTTATTAAACTCGGTATTAAATGCGATGAATTTACCCCCATAGAAATAATTGGAACTGTGGGATGTTTTTCACGAATAATATGAATCATTTTCTCAACGTGAATATAAACGTATTCGTTATAATCGTCGATGTCTAAAGCACCAACCCAACTGTCGAATATTTGAACGACCATAGCACCGCTCTCAATTTGAAAGTTGAGGTAGTTAGCCATTACTGTTGCCAATTTATCCATTAACAAATGCCAAGCTTTAGGTTCGTTGTACATAAAGGCTTTCATTTTTTCGTAACTCTTGGAAGGGCCACCTTCAATCATGTAACTTGCTAAAGTAAAAGGAGCACCAACAAAACCAATACAAGGCACATTTAATTCTCCTTTTAAAATGGTTAATGCTTTACCAGTGTACCACATTTCTATAGCGGGGTCAACTATTTTAAGTTTTTCCACATCAGCAACTGTTGTTATAGGGTTGTGGATGTATGGTCCGTATCCTTTTTTGTATTCAAAGCTAATTCCCATTGGTCCAAGTGGAATCAAAATATCAGAAAAAATAATGGCAGAATCCAACTCAAATTGGTTGATAGGAAGCATCGTAACTTCTGCACTTACCTCAGGAATCGTACTGATTTCAATAATACTGTACTTTTCTTTTATTTTCATGTACTCTTTTTGGTAGCGTCCTGCTTGTCGGGCTAACCAAAGTGGAGTGTAAGGAGTTTCTTCTCTTCTACAGGCTTTTAAAAAATTGTCGTTGAATGTTGTCATTGTTTATTATTTTTTGTAGAGACGGATGATTATCCGTCTTTCTGTTTATTTGAGACGAATAATTATCTGTCTTTCTGTTTTTTCAGACGGACAATCGTCCGTCTCTCTGTTTTTATTTTAGACGGACAATCGTCCGTCTCTACTAATTAATTATTAATTTTTTTCATTGCATTATTAATTCCTTTTATTAATCGTTCCATATCCTCGTCAGAAATCACAGAGCATAAAAACCATGCTTCAAACTGACTTGGTGGAATGTAAATACCGTTTTCAATCAAACCCCAGAAGAACTTGGTAAACTGTTCGGTGTTGCATTCTTGTGCTTCAGTAAAATTGGTGATTTTCTTACTTGAGAAAAATGGATTAAACATCGAACCAAATCGGTTTACAGTTAAATCAATTCCATTTTCGGCTGCCGCTTCGAGCAATACTTTTTCTAGTATCTCGGTTTGTTTATTAAATTTATCGTAAGGATTTTGAGCTTTTAATTCGGTTAAGGTTGAAATTCCAGCAGCCATCGCCACAGGGTTTCCTGATAAAGTTCCTGCTTGGTACACATCGCCCAAAGGAGAGACCCTATTCATAATTTCATTTCTGGCACCATAAGCTCCAACTGGAAAACCACCACCAATCACTTTTCCTAAACAGGTAATGTCTCCTTCAATTCCTAACAATTCCTGAGCACCACCAAACTTCGAACGAAATCCAGTCATTACTTCATCCACTACCAATAAAATTCCTGCTTCTTTGGTGATTTTTCGTAATTCTTTTATAAACGAATCGGTTGGTAAAACTACTCCCATGTTACCAGCTATTGGCTCTATAAAAACTGCGGCAATGTCACTACATTCAGTAATATGTTTCTTTACAGAATCAATATTATTGTACTCAGCAATTAAGGTGTTTTTTACTGCATCAGCAGGAACACCAGCACTTCCAGGTAAACTGTAGGTAACCAATCCAGAACCTGCAGCAACTAAAAGTGCATCTGAATGACCGTGGTAACAACCTGCAAATTTTATGATGTGATTTTTATTGGTAAAAGCTCTTGCCAAACGAATGGCACTTAAAATGGCTTCGGTACCAGAATTTACAAAACGAACTTTGTCCATTCCTGGAAAAGCATCACAAACCATTTCGGCTAAAATAATCTCATTTTCGGTACTTGCTCCAAAGCTAAAACCAGTACAAACTTGTCGTTGAACGGCTTCTATCACTTTATTGTTTCCATGACCTAAAATCATAGGCCCATAAGAAAGCACCAAATCTATGTATTCGTTACCGTCAACATCATAAATTTTTGAGCCGTGTGCTCGTGCCATAAACAATGGATTGCCGCCTACCGATTTAAACGCACGCACCGGAGAATTTACTGCTCCAACCATGTGTTTTAAACCTTTGTTGTATAATTCTTGTGATTTTTTTTTGTTCATTTTATTAATTAAAAATTGATAATGGAGAATTGAAAATTAATTATCCATTTTTCATTTATTCATTTTCAATTGTTTTGCAGCATCTTTAGCAAAATAAGTGATGATAATATCTGCACCAGCTCTTTTTATAGAAAGCAAAGTTTCCATCATTACTTTAGTTTCATCTATCCAGCCGTTTCTACCCGCTGCTTTTATCATCGCATATTCGCCACTAACATTGTATGCCGCCAGTGGTAAATTAAATTTATTTTTTACTTCTCGAATTACATCCAAGTACGCTAAGGCTGGTTTTACCATTAAAATGGCTGCACCTTCATCAACATCAGCTTGAGCTTCTTTAATAGCTTCCAATCTGTTGGCTGAATCCATTTGGTAAGTTCTTCTATCTCCAAAACTAGGAGCAGAATCGGCTGCATCTCTAAACGGACCATAATAAGCCGATGAGTATTTTACGGAGTATCCCATTACTGGAATCTGTTGAAATCCATTTTTGTCTAGCTCGTCTCTAATTTCTCGAACCACAAAGTCCATCATGCCCGAAGGAGCAACCATATCAACTCCAGCTTTTGCTTGTGCCAATACTTGTTTTCTGGTGTTAATTAAAGTCAACGTATTATCAACATCCTGACCACACAACACTCCACAATGTCCGTGGCTGGTGTATTCGCAAAAGCAAACATCTGAAATAACCTGAAGTGTAGGGAAATTCTTTTTAATGTGTCGAATGGCTACTTGAATAACTCCTTCGTCGTTCCAACTTTCAGAACCTTCAGCATCTTTGTGTAACGGAATTCCAAAAAGGATTACTGATTTTATTCCTAAATCAACCACTTCTTGTAATTCAGCATCAATTCGGTCTATCGAATAACGAAAAATGCCCGGCATCGAAACAATTTCTTTTTTGATGTTTGTTCCTTCTTCAATAAACAAGGGATAAATAAAGTCAGAAACTTTCAAATGAGTTTCTCTTACAGCATCTCTAATTTCGGCAGTTTTTCGGTTTTCTCGAAGTCCTAATTCCATAGTAATATTTTTTGCAAATGTAAGCTTGTTGATTGAAGTTAGAAAGTTAAAAGTTCATAAAGTTGGAAAGTCGTTCTTACTTTTGAAAAAATGTTAAACCAAAACAATATCATACTTTTTGATGGAGATTGCAATTTTTGTAATTACTGGGTAAATTTTGTGTTGAAAAGAGATAAACAACATGTGTTTAAGTTCGCCTCTTTAAACTCCGAAATAGGAAATAAGCTAAAATTACAACATCAAATTACAGTAACAATAGATTCTATTGTTTTGATTAAAAATAACCATGTTTTTATCAAGTCTCAGGCTGCTTTAGAAATAGCAAAAAACTTGAGTGGAGGATGGTTTATGATGGCTGGGTTTAAAATAATTCCAACCTTTATTAGAGATGCCGTTTATGATGTGGTGGCTAAAAATCGTTACCGTTGGTTCGGTAAATCGGTTTGTGAATTGCCTCAAAATATAGACTTTAAGGACAAATTCCTTTAAAATAATTACTTTTGCAAAAGTGTACGCCATTATCGATATCGAAACATCAGGAGGAAACCATAAAAATGGTAAAATAACTGAAATTGCCATTTACAAACATGATGGGAATAAAATTGTTGATGAATTTGTTACGTTAATTAATCCGGGAATGAAGATTGACTGGTATGTAAAAAAACTTACTGGCATTAACGATGAAATGGTTTCTACGGCTCCTAAATTTTTTGAAGTTGCCAAACGTATTGTAAATATTACAAGAGGTTGTGTTTTTATTGCCCATAATGTCGATTTCGATTACGAATTTGTTCGTGCTGAGTTTCGTTCGCTAGGATTTAACTACAAACGATCGAAGTTATGTACCGTTAAATTGAGCAGAGTATTATTGCCTGGAAAAACTTCGTACAGTTTAGGTAAATTGTGTGATGAATTGGGCATTATTGTAGAAGACCGACACAGAGCTTCGGGCGATGCATTGGCTACGGTTAAATTGTTTGAGATGCTTTTAAAAGCTGATGAACATCAAAAACTAATACCACGACCTGTGGTAGATAAAAATCAGACAAAATTGTTTTGAGTTATTCCAACTCCAATTTATTTTGATTTACAACACCGTAAACTTTACCTATTAGTTTTTTGCCGACCAGCGGAGTGTTTTTCGATTTAGAAACCAAATCGGTAGTTTCAAAAGTGGCTGGTGTTGTTGGACTAAATAAGGTAAGGTTTGCCATTTCGCCCACTTCAAATTTTGGAACAGCTAGTTTTAAAATGTTTCGTGGCTTGGTGGTAATGGTAGCAACAAGTTCGGCTAAGGTAATTTTTCCGTTTAAGGCAGTATTCATGACAGCAAAAGAGGTTTGAAGGTTTATCATGCCAAATTTTGCGTGATCAAATTCACATTGTTTGTTTTCGATGTCTTGTGGTGTGTGGTCGGAACAAACCACATCAATCACACCTTCTTTTATTCCTTTAATTAGGGCTTTAATGTCTTCTTTGGTGCGTAACGGAGGTAAAACTTTTAGGTTGCTGTCGAAAGTTTCCAATTCGGTTTCGTCTAAAAGTAAATTGTAAGAGTTGGTGTCGGCAGTAACTTTTAGTCCTTTTGCTTTGGCTTCTTTTATCAGTTGAACCGATTTTTTGGTGGTAATGTTGGTTAAATGTACGGCAGCGTTGCAGTATTCAGCCAAGAACAAATCACGTATTACCATCAATTCTTCGGCTATGGCAGGAATTCCTTTTAACCCTAAACGGGTGCTGGTAATGCCTTCGTTTATTTGTCCGTTATTAAACAAACTTTTATCGTTAGGAAAATCCATTACCAAACCATTAAAACTTTGGTTGTACAACAATGCTCTGGTTAATAATCCAGGGTTGTTTACCGATTTTTTATTGTCGGTAAAAGCAACAGCTCCAGCAGAGTGCATGTCGTACATTTCGGCCATTTCGTTTCCTTCGCATTTTACCGATAAAGCTCCTGCAGGATAAGCAGTTACAATGTTGTTTTTTGTTTTGTTAATGATGTATTCAATTCCAGATTTGGTATCTATAACTGGGTATGTTGATGGCATGACCAAAACTCCAGTAAAACCACCTTTGGCAGCAGCTTTTAGTCCGCTGTTTAAATCTTCTTTGTATTCAAAACCTGGGTCGCAGAAATTTGCTCTAAAATCGAACCAACCAATAGAAACATGTAAATCCTTCGCCTTTATTTCTTGAAAATTCTCGGAATTTTTTATTGAAGTTGCTATTTTTTTAATAATTCCTTTTTCTATCAATATATCAACCGCTTTACCGTTAAAAGTAGAGTTTTCGTTGATTATTGTTGCCGATTTAATTAGAGCGTTCATATTTCGTCATTTTTTATTTTACCACATAGACACATAGGTTTGTTGTTGTATTAAAGAAGAAGATAGAAGCCTAGCTTTTCACATAGAATACTATGTTTAAAAATTTATTTTCTATCTCTTTACTTTTGCATTTGTTATTTTCTATGTTATTATGTGGTTTAAATCTTTTTTATTTAAAAAGTTTAATTAGTGCAATTTCAATAGCCAAAAATAGCAAGGCTAAAATAATACATAATTTCCAATATTTCTTACCATTTTTTATCTCGTTAAAAGCCGATTTTATAGATGCCGAATTGGTATCAATAATTGAACTGTTTAAAGAGTAATTAATGGCTTGGTCTTTTAATTCGTCTAAACTAAAAGTGCTTAAATCTGACTCCAATCGGTTGTAGTTGAATGATAAGCCTAATTTTGTGGTGCTTGATTCCAATAAATAATTTCCCGCTAAAGCTATTCCTTCAGTTACAAAAATGGAAGTGTTGTCAGCATCAGTTTTTGTTCTCGGAATTAATTCAAAATCGGTTTGTTTAATTTTTAACGAACCTTCTTTTTCAATCGTGTTTAAAGTCAAAACCTCATTTTTTCCGATGGTGTAAAACAAAGGGTAATTCAATTGGCTCAACAATGCCATGTTGTACAATGTTGGAACAAAAATAGCGTGTTTAGAAAAATTTCCGGCATCCTCATCTAAACTTCCGTTGATGAGGTAAACGGTGCCTTTTTTAATCTTGTATTCGGTTAAAAATGGGTCGTTGTTTTTCAATTTTAGCAACACATTTTTGAATGAAGTAGCATTTAACGATTGTTTGTAATGCTCAGTTATACTTGGTAAATTAATATTGTTTTCAGGTTTGCCTTCAAAAACGGTTGAATAAAGTGGGTGAGTGTAATTAATTTCACTGATTTTTAAAGAAGAGGTGTCTAGTTCGGTAAATGAATTAATTTGTAATAGTGTTGCAAAAGTTTGATAGCTTGTAAAATCAATTTCTTTAGATGGGATAATGGTTAATGAGCCACCATTTTCTGCATAACTTTTTAAACTTGAAGCCAAGCCCGAAGAAATGTCTTTTAAGCTGTTCAACACGATTAAATTGCTTTGTTTTATTTTTGAATAATCTACTTGATTCACCGAAGAACTCGTTAACAAAAACAAACTATCAGAAGAAAAAATGGCTTTAATGTTTGGCTCAGCATCATCGCCAACTATTTCCATGATGTTGATGTTTTCCGAAATCAAATACGAAAAATAAAAAGCATCGTCCATAGTAACCGGAGCATCGGTCAATTCAATTTTTCCAGCTTGAATTCCTTTGGTGTGGTTTTGATAATTGAGCTCAACAATACTGTTGTCGTTGGCTTTTACCGAAAAACTTGCCGGCGAAATTAAATTATCGTTGATGAATAATTTTAGTGGAATGTTTTCTAAATCTTGGTCGGAATTGTTTTTTATTCGAACCATCAGTTTTTCTTGTTGTAGTAAGAGATGAGTGGGATTTTCGAACCAGCAACTGTCCACATACAAATTGTTCTTTTTAGTTGAAACTATGGGTAAAAGGAATGCGTGAATAAGCGAATCATTTTTTATTTCAGCAAAATCGTTGGTGGTTTTTTGAAAATCGGAAAGTATCACGATAGATTTGTTGGTTTTCTCCGTACTGTTACTATTCAACACTTCTTGCAACCTTGAATATACTGTTGAAATCATTCGGGTTTCGGGAGTAATTTCGATGTTTTCAATTTTCGTAATTGCTTCTTCAGCATTTAATAAACGCTGACTTCCAGCACTAAATTTGTTATCGCAGATGACAAAATGATCTGTTTTTTGGTAAGAATTTACCAATTCCGTTGCTTTAGCTTTTGCTTCATCCAGAAGGCTTCCATTTTCACCAATATTCTCCATGCTAAAAGAATTGTCGATGTAAATGCCAATAATGTTATTGATGTTTTGGTTCGAATTTGCCGAAGGAATAAAAGGTTGAGCAAAAGCCAATACCAAAAAAAGGATGGCTAAAATTCGGGAAAATAAAATGAGCAGGTGTTTAAGTTTCGATTTGGATTGACTTTCTTTTTTTACTTCACGCAAAAAACTCACATTCGAAAAGTAAATTTTCTTAAACTTTCTGAAATTAAATAAATGAATAATGATGGGTATCGCTATGGCGAATAATGCAAATAAGAATTCTGGGTATGCAAATTTCATTAAAGCACAAAAATATGAAAAATATACTCAAACTTAACAGCTTTTCGAGAGAAAAGATGTTAAGTTTGAGTTATGCCGCAACCAAAATGCTAGATATTTTCCGAAATTCTATTTGGTAGCGGTATAGTTGTTTAAAAGGTAGAAAAAACTCTTTTTCGAGTAGTAACTAAAAATTAATTTTCAATGTAAGGTTTCATTGTATTTTCAATTTCTTTTCTTCTTTCCATCAAACTTATTGCGTATGATTGAAGTTCTTTATCTTCTTTGGTTTCAGGAATCCATTCAGGTACTTTTACTGGAATGTTTTTTTCATCCATAGCCACAAAAACGATAATACAATGAGTAGTTTTAATTTTTTCAGAGGTTTTAACAGGAGTGGCATAAACATCAACAGCAATGTGCATACTTGAATTTCCTGTATAAATAATTTTAGCATCAATTTCAACTAAATCGCCGATTTTAATAGGAGCTAAAAAACGAATTCCACCAACATAAACAGTAACTGAATATTGACCGCTCCATGCACTTGCACAAGCATAAGATGCTTGGTCAATCCATTTCATGACCGCTCCACCATGAACTTTTCCTCCAAAATTTACATCTGTTGGTTCAGCAAGAAAACAAAATTTTATGTGTCTGTTTGGCATTCCAAAAATTTAAACTAAAAAAGTAATATAAAACTACGAAAAGATTAATTGTAAATTTACATTTCAAACCACAAGATGAATAAAGCAATTCTAATAGTTATTTTTTTAAATTTAGGAATAGCCTTTCAAACTGTTGCACAATCATTTCACATAAATCATTTATTTAATCCAGGATTAACAATAGGTACGGATTATCAATTTCATTCAGAAATAAATGACTCCACCGATTTTCAAATTGTTAAATATAAGGTGCAATTTGTAAAGCCAGTTAAAACCAAATTTGGCGTAGCCTTAAAAGACTTTGATATTAAAAAAGTAGATGCCAAAGCCAGTCAAATATTTTTAGCAACTAAATTTAGTTTAGCTAAACCTTCAATAACCAATAATAATTATGAAGATATTTATAAGGGAGAAATTGAACTTACCGCTATTACTGCCAGTATTAAAAATGGTATTTGGGTATATGCTGGTAATATTTATTTCGAAGAAAGCAGCACAACTTTTAAAAAATATTTAACACCTAATCTTAGAGCTTATACAGCATATATTAATATCAAACATTTAAAATTTATTTATTTTTATGGAGCAACCATGGTAATAAATCAGGGTAGGTTTTATCCGCTTCCTTTGTTTGGTTTTAGAGCAAAATTAACTTCTCAATTAAAGGCAGAAGTGATTATTCCAGTTCATATAAAATTGAATTATGAGTTAAATAAAAAAATAAATTTTGATTTGGCAGGTTATTTTAGTGGAATCAATGCTATTGATAGACAAGGCTCTGTTTTAAAAAAGAACGACAACACTCTAAATTTACGTGAATTAAAAACCTATTTAGCCATAAATGCTAAGTTGGCAAAGCATTATAAAATGAAGGCTGAAGTGGGTTATGCTTATTCGCAAAAAATACACGCTTTATCTAATGATTTCGAGCAAAATATGTCCTCTGCACCTTATGCCAGCATTTCCTTAAATTATAACTTTGGCAATTCTGTATTTGGAAATTTTATAGATAGAACGGAATAGATAATTTGTTGATGTGAAAATGTGTAGATGTGAAGCTGTACGAATGTATAGATTGATTTTTATGGTAACTTTTCACTTGTCCCTTTTTACTAATTTTTTATTACTTTTAAACTTTCAATTTATTATCCAATTAAAATGAACAAAATACTTATAGCCAACAGAGGAGAAATAGCATTACGAATTATGCGAACTTGTAGAGAAATGGGAATAAAAACAGTTGCCATTTTTTCGGAAGCGGATAGAAATGCACCTTTTGTAAGGTATGCCGATGAAGCTGTTTGCGTAGGACCACCTCCTTCAAGTCAATCGTATTTACAAGTAGATAAAATTATACAGATTTGCAAGGATTTAAAAGTAGATGGTTTGCATCCGGGATATGGTTTTTTGTCGGAAAATGCAACAGCCACCAGAAAAATTACTGAAGCAGGTATCAATTTTATTGGACCTTCGCCTGAAGCGATGGAATTGATGGGTAGCAAATTGGCTGCAAAAGCTGCTGTAAAAAAATATAACATTCCGATGGTTCCAGGAACTGATGAAGCCATTGACGATATTAATGCAGCAAAACAAATTGCGTTGGAAATAGGTTTTCCTATTTTAATAAAAGCTTCTGCTGGTGGTGGTGGAAAAGGAATGCGTGTGGTTGAAAATGCCGCTGAGTTTGAAGAACAAATGAATAGAGCAGTAAGCGAAGCAGTTTCTTCGTTTGGTGATGGCTCGGTTTTTATCGAAAAATATGTGGGTTCGCCACGCCATATCGAAATACAAGTTATGGCTGACAAGCATGGAAATATTGTGTATTTGTTTGAAAGAGAATGTTCTATCCAGCGTCGACACCAAAAAGTAATTGAAGAAGCTCCTTCGGCAGTACTAACCCCCGAAATACGAAAAGCAATGGGCGAATGTGCTGTAGATGTTGCTCGTGCTTGTAATTATGTAGGTGCTGGAACGGTTGAGTTTTTATTAGAAAACAACAAAGATTTCTATTTTTTGGAAATGAACACTCGTTTGCAAGTGGAACATCCGGTTACTGAAATGATTACCGGAAAAGACTTGGTGAAAGAGCAAATTAATGTGGCTCGTGGTGAGAAATTGAGCTTTACACAAGACGAATTAAAAATCTTAGGCCATTCGTTTGAAGTACGTGTATATGCCGAAGATCCAACCAATAATTTTTTACCGGATATAGGTCGATTAAATACCTATCAACGACCACAAGGAATGGGAATTAGAGTGGACGATGGTTTTGAAGAAGGAATGGATATTCCAATTTACTATGACCCGATGATTTCTAAATTAATTACACACGGAAAAGATAGGGAAGAAGCAAGAAACAGAATGTTAAGAGCTATTGCCGATTATAAAATTAGCGGAGTAGAAACCACTTTGCCGTTTTGCAAATTTGCTTTAGAACACGAAGCATTTGTTAGCGGAAACTTTGACACACATTTTGTGGGTAAATATTTTACACCAGAAGTGTTGATGGAGAAAGATGATGAGTTACAAGAAGTAGCTGCATTGTTTGCTGCAAAAATGCATATAGAAAGTACTAAAACTGCTGCTCCAACAACTGAAGCTGTTGTTTCAAAATCAAAATGGAAATTAAATAGACTATAATCCCATCCCCAACCCTTCCCGAAGGGAAGGGGGACTCCCCTCTTGAGAGGGGTTAGGGGGTGTGTTTAAATAAAAGAAAATCATGAGTAATATAAAATTCAACATAGAAAATGGAGTAGGTATCATCACCTTAAATCGTCCAGATAAGTTCAACAGTTTTGTGCGTCAAATGGCATTTGATTTACAAGCTCGTTTGGATGAATGTGAAAAAAATAGCGAAGTAAGAGCAATTTATATTACTGCCGAAGGAAAAGCATTTTGTGCAGGTCAAGATTTGGCAGAAGCCATTGACCCAAACCAAACCGAGCTAACCAAAATAGTGGAGGAACATTACAATCCAATAATTGAACGATTAAGAAAAATTGAAAAACCGATTGTTTGTGCAGTTAACGGCGTAGCTGCTGGTGCTGGTGCAAACATTGCCTTAGCTTGTGATATTACATTAGCAGCAAAATCGGCTAGTTTTATACAAGCGTTTAGTAAAATTGGATTGATACCAGATAGCGGCGGGACTTATTATTTACCTCGTTTAGTTGGAATGCAGAAAGCTGCTGCGTTGATGTTTTTAGGCGATAAAGTAATGGCTGAAGATGCCGAAAAAATGGGTATGATTTATAAAGCGGTGTCTGATGAAAACTTACAAGAAGAAGCCATGAAAATTGCTCAAACTTTAGCCAAAATGCCAACTAAAGGAATTGGGTTAACCAAACGATTATTAAACGAATCGTTCAACAATACGTTAACCCAACAATTAAATTTAGAAGGTGATTTGCAAACCATTGCAGGTTCAACCTACGATTACAACGAGGGCGTAAATGCCTTTTTAGAAAAACGTCAACCAAATTTTAAGGGGAAATAAACCCACGCAATCCCATAAGGAAAGGGAGTTAAATTTGAAAATAGAAAAATACATATCAACTGTTAAACAGATTAAATCTGAGATTCTCAGTAGTCGCTATAAAATTGCGTCTGTTGCGAATAAAGAACTGTTGTATTTGTATTTTAAGATTGGAAACATTATTTCTGTAAAAGTTGAAGACGAAAAATGGGGTGATAAAACGATTGAAAAACTTTCTTTTGATTTGCAAAACGAATTGAACGGATTAAGAGGTTTTTCAGCTACCAATCTTAAAAGAATGCAAGTCTTTTACAATGAATGGTTTCCTTATATCGAACATTCTATTTTTATAGAAAATGAATTTAGTCCGACACTGTCGGACAAATTGAAAAAAAGTAAAAATCTAATTCGTCAGACAGTGTCGGACGAATTAGAAAATAATTTTACAAGTGTTAGTTTTTCAGCACATTACGACATTATTTTAAAATCAAAAACACTAGAAGAAAGAACATTTTACATTTCAAAAACTGCACAAGAATTTTGGTCGGTGCGAACACTAAGGCATCAGTTGAAAAATAAATTATTCGAACAACAAAAAAAGTTTCCAAATAACTTTAACAAAACCGTACAACTTGAAAACAGGGAGAAAGCATTAGCTTCTTTTAGAGACCAATATCTTTTTGATTTTATCCGAATCTCAGATGAAGAAAGTGAGGATGAAAAAGTTTTAGAAAACGAAATTGTAGTCAATATAAAAAAATTCTTAATGTCGTTGGGTGCTGATTTTGCTTTTATTGGAAATCAATACCGACTAATTGTTGAAGGAGAAGAATATTTTATTGATTTGCTATTTTTCAATAGAAAGTTACAAGCATTGGTGGCTTTCGAATTAAAAACAGGTAAATTTAAACCTGAATATTTAGGTAAAATGAATTTTTACCTCTCAGTTCTTGATGAATATGTAAAACAAGGACACGAAAAACCATCCATAGGTATTATTCTCTGTAAAGAAAAAAAAGATAAAATAGTAGAATTTTCTTTTCGAAATTTTGATAAATCAATGGGTGTGGCAACCTATTCAACAAGTACTAAATTGCCATCGGAATATAAAGGTATTTTACCTGATGTAAAAACACTTAAAAAATTAATGGATTAAAACAATGAACTCAACACTCACCACACATCACACACTACTCAAAATAGGCGTTCTCGGAGCAGGTTCAATGGGCTCTGGAATTGTACAAATTGCTGAAACACAAAAAC
>CAYJMI010000017.1:0-38995 GCA_964371285.1 uncultured Vicingus sp.
GAGCTTGGATTTTGCTGTATTTCTTTTATAACCATTGGATACAATGTATTTGCCAATAACGCATGTGCTTTAGCCGATTCGGTTAAATATTCAATATCGTGGGTATATAATGTCATGTAATCGTGCCAAATAGGATTACGAGCGATAGTTCTACCTGAATATACTACTAATACTAACACCATAACTGCTAAAAAGGAGCTTGGTAATTTAATTTTAATTGTTTCTTTATCTAAGTCAATTTTAAACACCTTAAACAACAACCATGCAACAACAATACAAAAGCCCAAAGAAAATGTATAGGTAAATCGATCGGCTACAATTCCTACTATTGGAAACAACATATTGTTTACCCCAAGCATAACTCCAAACCAAATTAAAATTCCAAGTCCTAAAACCTGACGCTTAATTAATTGAATAAATCCATAAACACCTAAAGGAATGAAAAATAATAGGGCTGCCCATACTTGCCAATTACTAAAAGTTGCCATGGGTATTTGATTGTAACCGTAATAAAACGACATTTTTACAGGATAAATCAGCATTTCTAAGTAAAACCAAGAACAGTATAAACCTACCGTAACTCTATCTAACCAAGTACCCTGATAATAAAGTGGGTTTTCGAAAAACATTAAATTACGGGTAGATTTTCCGGTAAGCAGTCCTTTTTTCATTAATACAAAAACTACAGAAATAGCTATCATGGATAAAATAACTATTCCAATTTTTTTATAATCGGCTTTAATAAAATACAAAACAAACGGTGCTAATCCAAAAATTGCCATTGCATTTCTTTTAGATAATGCAGCAAATAAAATGGCTAATCCTGCATAAAAAATATATTTATAATGATTTGTTTCAGCATATTTTATATACCAAAATAAAGCAAGTATTATGCCTATCATCATAAACAATTCGTCTCGGCTTTTTATATTATCAACTACCTCTGTATGTATTGGATGAACAAGAAAAATAAGGGTTACTAGTAGAGGCAACAATAAATGATATGATTTAAAAATAACCTTCAATAAATTGAATAAAATAATACAAGTAAATGCATACAACAACACATTAATAAAGTGACTAATATTAGCTTGAGTGAGTTTATCTTTCCTTTTTTTCTCTATTTTCGATTGTTTCTCGGGTAACTTTCTAAAAAATTGTTTTTCCACAGCAAAAGATGCTGTAACCATTGGTCGGTACTCATATTCTTGTTTACCTGATGCGTATCTCGATTTAAAAATTTTAGGAATTGCTTTTATACCCTGAGCAACCAAAGCATTACCTTCAACTACTATATTATCGTCTAATGCATATTCGTTATTGATGCTGTTGCCATACAAAACAAACGTGAGTACTACAAATAAAATATAAAATTTTACAGGTTTTATAGTAGATAAGTTAATCGTCATTTGATAAATTGATTTGCTAACAAATATATAAATATTAATTTTATCAAAACCTACATCACGCCAATACACTTAAAAATTTATGATGAGCATTGAAGAAATAGAAAAAATTCCTATTTTTTTTGTTGTAACAAGGCCACGATCAGGCTCTACTTTGTTACAAAGTGTTTTAGATGCACATCCAAACATTTGTGCGACCATTGAATCTAGATTTGTTATAAATCTTTACGTAAAATACCGTTTTGAAACGAATTGGAACAGTACGACAATTAATAGGTTCGTTAAAGATGTATTTACTGATAGACAATATCGTTTGTTTTGGGGGACAAATGAATATGAATTAAAAAAATTATTCTCTAAATACAATGTTACCAATTTTTCTGATGCTTGTAAAGTAATATATTTATCCTATCACTCCATGTTTGAAAAAAAGGACATTCGTGTAATAGTTGACAAAAACCCCTCTTATGCCAGATTTATTCCTGAATTAATAAAAATTTTTCCTGATGCAAAATTTATTCATTTAATGCGTGACCCTAGAGCTGTTGTTAGCTCGAATAGAATAGCTTTCAATAAAAAAATTCTTAAACTTGCCCAATCTTGGGTACTGTTAAACGATAAAATTGAAACAACATTAGCGAATACCATTCATTTAACTGTAAAATATGAAGATTTGGTAAAAACACCTGAAAATTCTTTTCAATTAATTTTTAATTTTTTAAAAATTAAGTTTAACCAAGAAGTTCTAAATGCCCATTCAACGGTAAAAAAAGCAATGATTCATCATAACTATTTTTCATTAAACCATCACGGCAATGTATCCGATAACATAAACACAAATAGTATTGACAGTTGGAAAAATAAATTATCAGAAAAAGAAGAAATATTTATTAATTATATCACAGCTGATTTTGCAAATAAATATGGATATGAATTAACAAAACCTCCTTTAAATCCAATAGAATTAAAAGAAATCAATAAAACCATTAAGCCAAAATTATTTAATTTTAATCTCTTGGTTTTATTTTACAAATTGCCTTTTTTTATGAGAAAAATAATTTCAAAAATAGTAAGTTTATTTTTTGATAAAAAGTACAGAAAATAACAATCGATATTAATAAAAACTCAATGATTATGATATTTTAATTAGTTTTAACCAACAATAATGAATCATATCTTAAATTATTTTTAATGGATATAGCAGAAATAGAAAAAATTCCATTTGTTTTTATTGTTGGAAGAGGAAGGTCGGGAACTACGTTGTTGCAGAACATTTTAGATGCCAATCAACATGTTTTAATGCCAATTGAATCGCGTTTAATTATTTATTTAAAACAAAAATATTTTACTAAACCAAAATGGACTCGAGCGGATGTTTTAGCTTTTATTGATGATATTTATTTAGACAAGAAATATAGAAAGTATTGGAACATTAAAAAAGAACTGTTACAGGAAAGATTTTTAGCTATTCCTTTATCTAAAATAAATTTTAATTTACTATGCAAGTTAATTTATCTTAGCTACGAATCGCCTTATGAGAAAGGAGAGATATTGTTACTTGGAGATAAAAATCCAACTTATTCAATATTTGTTGGTGAATTACTAGCGGTTTTTCCTGAAGCTAAATTTATCCACCTTATCAGAGACTACCGAGACAATGTACTTTCTAATGTTAACGTAATAAAAACCGAATCGATTCCAATAGCATCACATGGCTGGGTTGCTTATAATCAAGAAATTGAAAAAGTTAAAAGAAACCATCCAACCATTTTTTTGACTATTAAATATGAAGATTTGGTTATTTCACCTGATGAAAGCGCACGAAAAATATGTAATTTTTTATCTCTTGAATATCATCCTGAAATGCTCCATTTCAATAAAGTAATCGAAAAAAAAATAGAGAGTGAATCATTCAATTCTACAAAAGAAATGGCTGATTTTCATCCAAATCTAACAAAACCGATTAATACCAATCATATTAAAAAGTGGGAAACTGCATTTACTAAAAAAGAAGTTGAATTGATTGAATTTATTGCGGGTGATTATGGTAAAAAATATGGTTATCAAACAACTTTACCAAAATCAACTAGTTTATCCTTCAAATTTACAGCCGTTAAGAGCTTTATTCGTCATTGGGTTAATTATAAAATTATAACGCTCTATTATAAACTTCCCCAAAAAATCAGGGAAATGATGAGTAGTTTTTCAAGATTTCTATTCAAAACATTTAATTATACCAACTATTTTAATAGTTCAGATTTTAGGTATGACGAAAACAACAAGAAATAATATCCCGCAAGAATTAAAGAAATTGTTTTTGTAAATCCATTCTTCTTTCCTTTAAATAACCCTATTTTTTCTGCAATAAATTGCCACAATATATTTCCTCTAACTTTGGCACAAATCCATTTTGTTTGGTTTGCGTACTCTGGTTTTATTATGTCAAAAAGCAAAATAACCCTCCTTTTATCGGTGTTGTTCCATGCTTTATGGTAAGCAGCGTCGTTAAAAATAAGCAACTTACCTTGAGTCCAAGCCCTATCTTCATAACCAACTCTAAAACCACAATTTGGTAACACTTCTGGTATTTCTACGCCTAAATGACAACGATAAATGGCATCGGTATCGCCATAATGAGGTTTAATTTCAGAATGAGATTCCATTATACTTACGGATGCAGAAACCAAATGAGGTATTTTTTTAAGTAGTAAAATGGTTTTTGGGCAATTTTTAATAGCACTCTTCGACATGGCAACACTCCAAAAATAGAAACTTAACGATTTCCATTTTTCTGGAGCATTCATCATGGTTGTTGCAAAATAAGGCTTTAGCTCTTTTTGATTGAAATTTAAAAATGATAATAACTCTTGGCGAATTATTTCGCTATTTTTCTCTACCATTTCGAACCATTCAAAGTCGTTTGGATTAAAATAGGTTTCATCTACAACACTAGTATCTTTTTCGTGTAAAAAAGAGAACCAAGGTTTTTTTGTTGTCATAAAAAGTTAAGTCTTAAGTCCTAAAGCAAGGTTCTACCTTCAGCTTTTAATACTGAATTTAATTTTTCTTTTAAATATGTTGGTAAACTTCTATACAATCTAATCAATTCTTTATCTGACACATTGGTGAAAGAAAAATTTTCTATTTCTAACACTCCAAAATCATTGTACAAATTGGTAATTGCCTTTCTATATTTGTTAATTCTTTCAATATAATTTTCTCTTGTCAACATGCAATTATAAAAATTATTTGTAGAGTCTTCATCTAAAATTTCGTAGCCAAACAATTTATTAAAAGTTATTGCCGCTGTATTGTTTTTAAGGACTTTAATAAAAGTTTTTTCAAATTCACACACATAAAAATTATAATCGTGCATAATAATAGAGCAAAGAGCAGGTAGAATTGAATTAATATATTCTTCGTCCCAAATAAAAATTCCACCTTCAGAAGTCTTGGCTTCAAAATCGGCATTCTTACCGTTAATTACACCAATTTGTTTTCCTTCGTAATGAATAATTAAATATAAATTATGAATGTTATCAATACTCTTAAACCATTCTAGTTGTTGCTTTTCAGAAATTATTTCCTGAAAAACCATTCGCTCTCTAATGTTTTGAGAATTTCTTTTTTGTCGAAGCAACTCAATATCATTCATATCAAGCCTAGAAAGCAGAATGTTGTATTTTTTAATAATCATCTACAACACATTTTTTATAGAATATGGTGGCTTATTTTGTTGCAATTGATACAACTTGTATAGATAGTTACCTATTACACCTAAACAAAAAAGGATTAGACTAGTGCTAAACATAATAGCTACAATTATTGAAGTATAACCTAATGGTACGTTATGAATAAATTTGTTATAAATAAACCTAAGTCCCAACAAAAATGAAATAAGTGAAGAAAATAGTCCTATAAAAATGATTACTTTAAGTGGTTTGGTACTGTAATAGTACATTATGTTAATGTAGATATTGAATAATTTAGTCAACGAATAACCTGTTTTTCCTTGCTTTCTAGATTCGTGATTTACCTCAACTACTTCAATATTGGTATTGTACCAATTTAAGGCTGAATCAAGAAAAAGAAAATGCTGAGCATGTTTTTGAACTAAAATATCCACCAGATTTTTTCTAATTAATCGAAAAGAAGAACCTCCTTCTTCGTTTTGTTTTTTGTATTCTGATGTTTTTCTGATGAATAAACTACCCAAGTTTCGAATAAATGAATGGTGTTTAACCTTGTACATTCCATAAACTATATCCACATCTTTAATCTTTTGAGCTTCTATTAGTTTAATTATTTCTTCAGGTGGGTGCTGAAGATCATCATCCATAGTAATTACAAAATCGCCAGAACAAAAACTAAAACCACACAAAATAGCATTGTGCTGCCCATAGTTTTTAGTAAAATTTATGATTTTGAGGTATTCAGGAAACTTGTTTTTTTGAATTTTTAATTCTTCCCAGCTCTTGTCTTCACTACCATCATTTACCATAATTAATTCAAATTGGTAGTTTGAAAGCTTGGTAAATGTTGCCATCATTCGTTCAACTAGCTCTGGAATAATTTCCGAACTATTAAATACTGGTATTACTACTGATATTTTTGTTTTAGCCATGATTAAAAGTCTCCTAATAAAAATCCGCCGTCTAAGGTAATGGTTTGCCCCGTCATCCAACGAGAAGCATCCGATAATAAAAATATTGCTGCATTGGTAACGTCAGATGGCAATCCAACTCCTAATGGATATTTTTTAATGTGTTCGTCCATTCGTTCTTTGGTTCCTTGATGTTCGGCAGTATCAAACATGGGCGTTTTTACCATAGCTGAAGCAATACAATTAGAACGAATACCAAGATTTGAAAATTCAAGCCCAATAACTTTACTGTACGTTTCTAAGGCTGCTTTTGAACTCGAATACAATGCACCACCTTTGTAAGGATGAGCTGCTGCAATAGATGATGAAAAAACAATGGAAGCGTTCTTATTTATTTTTTTCTGACGAGTTAATTGAGCCATTAACAAAACTTGTGCATTGAAATTTATTTTAAAAACTTCGTCCAAAACCTCAGCAGAAATAAATTTTATTGGGAATGGCTTTACTATTCCAGCACAGTTAAAAACACCATCAAGTTGTGGCAACTGTTCTACCATGTTTTTTAGTTCTTCTTGAACCAATAAGTCGGCAGAAAATTGCAAATTATTCTTTCCCTTTAAAAGTTGAAAAGTTTCATCCAATCTTTTTTGGTCTCTACCGGTAATTACCACGTTAGCTCCCATTTCACTTATACTAATTGCAGCTTGTTTTCCAATACCCGAAGAAGCTCCAGTTATTAAAATCGTTTTATTATTTAACTGAAAAGGTGTCATTTTAAGCTAATTCAATTAATGGTAAACAGTTGATGTTTGCGTTTTTTATGGCTACCGAACCCCAACTTAATCCCACTCCGAAAGCGGATAAAATAAGGTTTTTGTTTTGTTCTAATTTACCTTCTAACTCAACAACCATAGTAAGTGGAATGGATGCTGAACTGGTATTTCCAAAATCTTTTAACGTATAAGGTACTTTTTCTATTGGAGCTTTAATTTTTTTTCGAATACATTCGTTCATCAATTTATTGGCTTGATGAAAAACCACATAATGGTAATCTTCAATGGTTGTTTTGTTGTAATCTAACAATGCTAAGACATTCGTTGGTGCTTCACGAATAGAGAAATTAAAAACCTCAATACCGTCTAGCCAAAGGTTTCGCATATTTCTTTTCACTCCTTTCTCCAATTCAATTATTTTATCGGTTTGTTTCGTCCAAGGAGAACGTGTTCCTCCGTCAGGAATCATAATGGCTTTATATCCACTTCCGTCACTTTGTAAGTTAAAATCTATTGGGGTTGAATTAGGGTCGTATTCTATATAAGTTGCGGTTCCTGCATCACCAAATAACGGGTAGGTTGATTTGTCTTCTTTTGACAATGAAAAAGTAGATTTATCGCCCACCAACAACAATCCTTTTTTAAAATTTCCGTTGCTCATTAAACTACTGATTACTGATAAACCATAGACATAACCTGAACAGCCTAACACAATATCAAAAGCCAAAGTATTTTTAGATAGTTTTAATCGGTCTTGTAATATAATACTGGTGGCTGGAAGAAAATAATCGAGGGTTTGGGAAACAAAAATTAGCACATCAATTTCTTCTCTGTTAATTTTATATTCTTTTATAATTTGTTCGGCTGATTCAAAACATAAATCTGAGGTACACATTCCTGCTCGTGCAACTCTTCTGTTTTCAATACCAGTAGTTTTTACCAGTAATTTTTTTTCACTTTCACTCAATAACTCATAATCCAAATTACTTTCCGATTTTTTTGGAACGCAAGCAGAAATTGCTGTAATTTTTACATTATGTATGGAGGTTAATGCCATTATTGAATTTTGCTTTTAACTACTTGGTATAAATCATCAACTGTTTTACAATTTATTAAATCGTTACCATTTAAGGTTACGTTATATTCTGTATCGATTAATGCAATAAATATCAATCCCATCATGGAACTCCACTGTTCTAATTCTCTAAAATGGGTAGCTGGTTTAATGGTTCCAGGTTCAATTTCGTCCATTTCAAATTCAATTTTTTTGATAAACGCTGCGATGTCTTCCATAAATTTTACTTTTTCTGTTATGCAAATATTACCTATTTTTTTTAATTTCAACTAAATCGTTAAGATTGTTGCTCCCCACGAGTAACCTATTCCAAAACCACCAATTAAAATTTTGTTTCCCTTTTTAAAACTTTTTTTATCATCAATCATTTCTTTAAGAGCAATTGGAATGGTTGCAGAAACCGTATTTCCAATATGTTCAATATTAATAATAAATTTTTCTTGAGGTATTTTTAATTTTTTTCTGATAAATTCTAACATTTGTCCATTAGCTTGATGAAGCACAAAATAATCTATTTCTTCGAACTTCATATTGTTTTTGGCGAGCACTTGTTCTATTAACATTGGAACTTTTCTTAATGCAAATAAAAATATTTGAGGACTGTTCATTTTCATTCTTCCTCTTCTTAACCCCCCTGGCAAATGTTCAAATTGTTTTAGCCAAGTTACATCGGCTGGGTTTTTAGTTGCAGAACGTTCTACAAATAAATTTTTTTCTCCTTTGCCATCGGTTCCAAAAATAAAGTTAGTGATTTCAAAATTTAAACTATTGTTCATTTTTTGATTAGAAACTAGTGTTGATGCACCGGCATCACTAAAAATGGCTCTTAAATCTATATCAGCTGGATGAACTACTTTTGTTGGAGTGTCCGCTGTAACCACCAACACATTGTTTACTTGACCAGAAGAAATTAATGCTTTTGCCAAACTTAATCCGTAAATAAATCCTGTACATCCGTGTAAAACATCAATTGTTGCACAAGTTTCAGGCAAACCTAAATCGTATTGCATTACACAAGCAGTTGTCGGTCCTTTATAATCTAAAGCATCTGAAACAAAAATAAGGTACTCAATAGTATTTTTATCAATATTCCATTCCTTAAAAAACTTTAATGCTGATTTATTTCCTACGTCTTTAGCTGTTTCTTCGAGCTCTGAAGCGTACCTTTTGGTTATTCCACACTGATTAAAAATATCGTCTTCAGTTATTGGAACAAGTTTTGAAGGCTCACAATAATTTTGATATTCTTCAATAATGTCTGCATTACTGAACGACTTTTCAGGCAAATAGTAACTTATGGCATTAATGTAAACCAAGTCTTTTTTTTTGATTTTAAAGATACTACTCTTTTAAGAAAAATAACAAAAAATTTATATTAAACAAAAAAGGGGCTTGAAAGCCCCTTTTTTTAACAATTTATTTTTATCGAATCAATGTTATTGTTCCTTTTAAATTATAATCTACATCATCCATGCCTTTGGCTTTTAATACATAGAAATAAGTTCCATCAGAGCCATTCTCACCATCCCATGTTTGATCATCTGCAGTAAGTTCAGCGACTTGTTTTCCCCAACGATTAAAAATCACACAATTTAACTCTGTAATATTTTTGGAAATAAATTCAAATACATCATTTTTTCCATCTCCATTTGGAGTAAATACATTTGGTACTGTTAAGAAAGAGGTTCCTATAACTTCAATAAGAATTTGAGCTGTTGCAGTACACTGACCATTAGTCGAAGTTAATGTAACTATGTATGTACCTTGAGTCTCATAAATTAT
This sequence comes from uncultured Vicingus sp., assembly GCA_964371285.1. Taxonomy (GTDB): domain Bacteria; phylum Bacteroidota; class Bacteroidia; order Flavobacteriales_E; family Vicingaceae; genus Vicingus. Next base: position 9,640 of record CAYJMI010000017.1, read on the forward strand.
TGGAGAAGGAATACTTAAATTATTAGTATCTCCAAAAGTTTGACCATTTGCAAAATCCCAATACGAACTATCTGCAAAACCTGCATTCATAAAATTAACGGTTAGTGGCATTTGTCCAGTGGTTGGGTCAGCCGAAATAATTGCAGAAACAAATGTTTCTTGTATAAATACATTTGAAGTATCAGAACAGCCACTTGTAGTATTAGTTGTAATTAATGTATATGTTCCACCAGCATCTATTGTTGGCGTTAATGTTGATTCTCCAGACACAATACTTCCATTAGTCGTTATCCAAACATAAACATCACCATTAGTTGTTGTTCCAGTTAAAACCATATCTTTTCCTGAACAAAGCGTATCTAAAACACCAGCATCAGCTCCTGGTTGAGTAAAGTTTGAATCAACAACTGCTATATCTGTACTTGAACATCCATTGGTTGTATTGGTAACTGTTAATGTGTAATTACCTGTTCCACTAATAGTTGGTGTAGTAGTATTTCCATTGGTAATAGAAGAACCTATCCAGAAGTAAGTAATATTAGCACCTGAAGAAGAACCTGTACCATCCAAATTAACTGTTGGATTATAGCAATTTCTTATCATGTCTATACCTGCATTTGCTATTGGTCTTATGGTATCAATTAATACAACAACATCATCTGAATTTACACAACCATTGGTAGTGTTAGTAACAGTTAATGTATAGGTACCTGGTGCATTAACAAAAGCAGCTATAGATGTGCTACCTGCTACAATATTACCATCAGGTGTAGTCCATAAATAATTCATACCTGATTGAGAGCCTGAACCATCTAAAACTACTGATGCAGTTAAACAATTTAAAGTAGCATCTAAACCAGCATTTGTTATCGGTAAAGTATTGTTTAAGCTTATAACTATATCCTCAGATGCAGAACAGCCGTTTGTACTATTAAATACAGTAAGAGTATATGTTCCTTGACTACTTGTTGTGGCAATTATTGAATCTAGACCAGATGCAATAATTCCGTCCAAAGTTGTCCATTCATAAGTAATATCAGCACCCGTTGCTGAACCTGTTCCATCTAAATTTAAAGTAGTAACTAAACAAGTTAAAGTTGAATCAGAACTAGCTGTTACTATGGGTAAATCAAAATTATTGGTAACAACAATTGAGTTTGAATTTTGACAATTACTTACAGTATCAATAACTGTTAACACATAAGTTCCTGGCCCATTGATAACAGGAGTTAAAGTAGAATCGCCTGAAACAATGGACGACCCTGTCCAATAATAATAAATATTAGTACCTGATGCAAAACCATTTAATTGAATAGAAGTAATTAGGCAGGTAAACGAAGTATCATTTCCAGCATCAACTACAGGAATGTCGGCGTCAAGTGAAACTAGCATAGTATCAGTAGCAATACAACCATTTACAGTATTAGTAACAGTTATGATATATGTTCCAGCTGCATTTACCAATGCATAATTGTTTGAGCCCCCTACTACAATATTTCCATCAGGTGTACTCCATAAATAAGTAATGTTAAATCCTGCTTCAGAAGCTGTACCATCAATAGGAACCCCTGTCCCAATAGTTGAACAGTTTAAAGTAGTGTCTCCACCAGCACTTGCTATAGGCAAGGTATTGTTTAAACTTATTACTACATCATCTGATGCAGAGCAGCCATTTGAACTATTAAACACCGTTAATGTGTATGTTCCAGCAGTACTTGTGCTTGCAATAATCGAATCAGAGCCAGTTAAAACGTTACCATCTAAAGTTGTCCATTCATACGTGATGTTTGTACCTGTTGCAGAGCCTGTTCCATTTAAATTTAATGTGGTGACTAAACAAGTAATATCAGCATTTGAACCGGCAGTTACAATTGGCAAATTAGTACCATCAAGCACATTAATTGTGTTAGACATCTGACAGTTATTTACAGTATCAATAGCTGTTAGAACATAAGTACCAACTCCATTAATAATTGGAGTTAAAGTTGAATCTCCAGAAATTATTGAAGAGCCAGTCCAGTAATAAACAAGATTATTTCCAGATACAAACCCATTCAGTTGAATAGTATCAACCAAACATGTTATTATTGTGTCTGTTCCAGCATCAACAATTGGAAGTGTAGTGTCTTGAAAAACTTCAACAGTGTCAGTATCTAAACAACCAAATTCATTTACTTCTAATATATAAATGCCTGTTTGTCCAACTAAAGGGCTTGTTGTTGTGCCACCAGAAATCACACTTCCTCCAATAGAAGTCCAATTATATAATCCAGATGTTGATGCAGAACCATCAAGGTTTATATTTGGATTAAGGCACGTTAAAGTATCATCAACACCTGCGTTAGCTATTGGATTATATACTGTAACTACTACAGAATCTGTTGCTGTACAAGTTGAATCATCAACCATAGTGAGAAAATAGGTTGTACTTTGTGTTGGTGTTGCAGTGGGATTTGATAATAAAGAATCGTTTAATCCTTGGCTTGGTGTCCAACTGTAAGAAATATTTCCATTACCAGTTGCAGCAGGTACTTCTCCTAAAGTAATTGATTGTCCAATACATATTGCTGTATCATTACCTGCAAATGCATAACATGGGAATAACACACTACAATCAGTTGCCCCAGTACCACCTGTTTGACTAAAATCGATAGTACCTGGGTCTCCATCATAATTTGTAATCAAAACCATATAAAATTCACCTACTTGAGCATTAGGTATTATAGCTGTTTCTATTGCGGCTGTTGAATAACTACAATCAACAATATTTCCAGCATTTAAGTTAGAACAAACATTAGTTAACGAGGGATATGGTCCCCAAATAATAAAATCTACATCTATTCCATTACCAGTAGCAGAAGCTGTTTGAGAAATTGTTAAAGTGATTGGTCCTGAAATTCCAATTTGCATATAATACCAAGCTGGATTAGGTTGAGAACTTAGACACCCATAATTGGGACCTGTTTGTGCCGTCGCTCCACTACTTGTATTAGGGAAAATAGCCCCAGAACCAGAACAAAATGGATCTGCGACAGCACATGTACTACCCTGTCCCTTAGATATTAGCGGAACAACAATAATTAAAATAAGGTAAAAAATTCTTTTCATTTTAATAAGTATTTTAGTCTATTGATGAGATAAGTTTTGTGAAACAAATCTATTAGTTGCAATCTTTTCTCCATTAAGAATAAAAAAATCAATAAATAATGTACTAGAAAATAGTTCTTTTCCAGTAGCATAATCTAGCCCATTTTTAAATGTAATAACAAGATTGTACTCGCCCTCTTTCTTACCTCCCTTCACTTTAATAGATTGCACATTATGGTGACTTCTTCCATTTTCAAGCCATTTACTAATTTGGCTTTCATTTAAATCAGAAACCATCTTTAGGTTAAGAACCGAATTTTTTTCGATTTTTTTAAGTGTTTCTTCTTGAATATTTATCTCTGCAACTATATTGTTGTCATTAAAATTATATTCTTGAGCCGAAATATCTAAAGCTATTATAAAGCCAACAATTACCATTATAATTTTGTTCATACGATTATATTTTTTATTTAAAGTTCACAAACTTAAACAAAGACTCCTAGAATAAAAAATTGGTTGCATTTAAACTTGTGTTTTTATCAACAAAAATTAAGCTATTATTGTAATTTTGCCTCCTATGGATTATTTAAACCAACTTAACGAATCGCAACGCAATGCAGTAGTAAGTACCGAGGGCCCAATTATGGTTATTGCTGGTGCGGGCTCTGGAAAAACAAGAGTACTTACTTATCGTATTGCCCATTTAATTGCTAAAGGTGTTGATTCTTTTAGCATTTTATCCTTAACTTTTACCAACAAAGCCGCTCAGGAAATGAAAGAGCGTATTGGAAAACTTGTAGGTTTTTCGGAGGCAAGAAACATTTGGATGGGAACTTTTCACTCCGTTTTTGCACGAATTTTACGTTCTGAAGCTGAAAAAATCGGGTACCCAAGCAATTTTACCATTTACGACACGCAAGATGCAAAAAACCTGATTAAAACCATTTTAAAAGAACAAGGTTTAGACGAAAAAGTGTATAAACCAGGATTGGTGTTGAATAGGATTTCTACCGCTAAAAACAATTTAATTTCACCACAAGCTTACGCAACAAATACCACCATTCAATCTGAAGATATTCAATCGGCAAAACCAAAATTGGGATTGGTTTATCAAATTTATAGCGACCGCTGTTTTAAATCGGGAGCCATGGATTTTGACGATTTATTATACAAAACCAATGTATTGTTAAGAGATTTTCCTGATGTGTTGTATAAATACCAACATCGTTTTAAATATGTGTTGGTCGATGAGTATCAGGACACCAATTTCTCTCAATATGTGATTGTGAAAAAATTAGTGGCGGTATATCAAAACGTTTGTGTTGTTGGTGATGATGCACAAAGTATTTATGCCTTTCGAGGTGCAAATATCCAAAATATTTTAAATTTTGAAAAAGATTATCCAGAGGTAAAAACCTTTAAATTGGAACAAAACTATCGTTCCACCAAAAATATTGTAAATGCTGCAAACAGTATCATCGAAAACAACAAAGACCAGATTAAAAAAAACGTTTATACCAATAATGAAGTTGGTGAAAAGATAAAAGTATATAAAGCTGCTACCGATAATGAAGAAGGCAAAATGATTGCCAACTTAATTTATGACACACAACTTTCGAAACAAGCAAAAAATAGTCATTTTGCCATTTTATATCGTACCAATGCTCAATCGAGAGCCATGGAAGAATCGTTGAGAAGAAAAAACATACCTTACAAAATTTATGGGGGCTTATCGTTTTACCAACGCAAAGAAGTAAAAGATTTATTGTCGTATTTTAGAATGGTAATAAACCCAAAAGATGAAGAAGCTCTAAAACGAATTATTAATTATCCGGCTCGTGGAATTGGCAATACTACCATTGATAAATTGACCATAACTGCCAACAATAATGAAACCGACATCTGGAATGTTATTACAAATTTGAATAAATTTAATACAGGTTTAAACACTGGAGCTCAAACCAAAATAGACGAATTTGTAGCCATGATTTCGAGTTTCGCCACTCAACTTAAAACAAAAAATGCTTTTGATTTAGGAAATGAAATTGCAGCAACTTCCGGTTTATTAAAAGATTTATATACCGACAGAACTCCTGAAGGCATTAGCAGATACGAAAATATTCAGGAACTTTTAAACGGATTAAAGGAGTTTACCGAAACTGAAAACGAATTGGAAGAAGATGTAAGCCCAAGAGGTTTGGCTGAATTTATTCAAGATGTTGCGTTGCTTACCAATGCCGATGACGAAAAAGATGAAGACCGGGACAAAGTAACGTTAATGACCATTCACTCGGCAAAAGGACTTGAATTTCCTTATGTTTACATTGTTGGATTGGAAGAAAATTTATTCCCGTCACAAATGGCATTAAGCAGCAGAGTTGATTTAGAAGAAGAGCGTCGGTTATTTTATGTTGCCATTACCAGAGCCGAAAAAGAAGTGGCGTTGTCTTTTGCTTCCAGCAGGTACAAATGGGGAAACCTTATTTTTTGCGAACCCAGTCGTTTTATTGAAGAAATTAATGAAGAGCACTTGGAAATGATGTTTAGTGTGCAGTCACCTGTTCTCAGTCGTCAGTCGTCAGTTAGCAGTTCACAGTCGTCAGTTCACAGCCGTCAGTCTTCAGTCAACAGTTCTCAGTCAACAAAAACCAGTAGCCAGCAAACCTTTTCTCCTCCAAAAAATTTAAAAAAGATTGATTTAACCTCACCAAACCTTGCTCAAAGTGCTGAAACATTAAACTTAAGTGTGGGCATGAAAGTAGCTCACGAAAAGTTCGGGCTAGGTGAAATTGAATTACTAGAAAACGGAAAAGCAACGATAAATTTTCAAAATTCTGGCCAAAAACAGTTATTATTGAAATTTGCCAAACTCAACATTGTAAATAATTAATTACTTTTGAAAAGTAAAAAACCTCACACCTCAAATGACACTGATAAATAAAGACTACAACACCCGCAGACCACACATGATTATTCCTGAATATGGAAGAAACATTCAAAAAATGGTGGAGCATGCCATAAGCGTTGAAGATAGAGAAGAACGAAATAAAGTGGCTCAATCCATTATCAATGTGATGGGGCAATTAAACCCACATTTACGTGATATTGTTGATTTTAAACACAAACTTTGGGATCATTTGTTTATTATTTCTGAGTTTAAATTAGATGTTGATTCACCTTACCCTTACCCTGATAAAGAAAAAATATTTGAAAAACCTGAACCATTAGATTACCCTCAAAGTAAAATCAGGTTTAAGCATTACGGAAAAAGTGTTGAAAATTTTATTGCTAAAGCGATAGAAATGGAAGAAGGCGAAGAAAAAAAGGAGTTAATAAAAGTGATTGCCAACCTAATGAAAAAATCATATTTAACTTGGAACAGAGAATCGGTAGATGATGATTTGATTACTTCTGACTTAAAACTGCTATCTAAAGGTCAGTTACAAGTTGAAAGTAATTTTAAACTGGAACAAACTAACGATATTTTGGCACTTAACGTGAAAAAGAAGCCTGCCACTAATCACAAAAACAATAAGAATTTTAAAAGCAACAATAATAAAAATTATCAGAAAAAACGTCGTTTTTAATGGGATCATTTAAAATAAAAGGTGGAAACAAGTTAAACGGAGAACTCACTCCACAAGGTGCAAAAAACGAAGCCTTACAAGTTGTTTGTGCGGTGCTTCTAACTCCGGAAAAAGTTACTTTACACAACTTACCCGATATTCGTGATGTAAATTTTTTAATTGATTTACTTGAAGAATTAGGCGTAAAAGTGGAACGAAAAGGCAAAGGAACTGTTCATTTTACTTCCGATAACATCAACTTAGATTACTTACTTAGCGACCAATTTAAACAACGGGCGGCATCGCTTCGTGGTTCGATAATGATTATGGGTCCTCTTTTGGCACGATTTAAAAAAGCTTACATGCCAAAACCGGGTGGCGACAAAATTGGTGCAAGACCATTAGACACCCACTTTTTAGGTTTTGAAAAACTTGGTGCAACTTACTCTTACGATTCAAACTCAGGATTTTACACACTTAAAGCCGATAACCTTACGGGTAAATATATTTTGTTGGACGAGCCTTCAGTAACCGGTACTGCAAATATTGTAATGACCGCTGTAATGGCAAAAGGAAAAACAACCATTTACAATGCAGCTTGTGAACCTTACCTTCAACAATTGTGCAGCATGTTAAACAGCATGGGTGCAAAAATTACCGGTGTTGGTTCAAATTTATTAACCATTGAAGGCGTTACCGAATTTGGTGGTTGTGTTCATACCCTGTTACCCGATTTTATTGAAGTAGGTTCATTTATTGGTTTGGCTGCCATGACCCAATCCAACATCGTAATAAAAAATTGTAGAGTGGATATGTTGGGCAGAATTCCTGAAACATTTATGCGTTTAGGAATCGACTTAACCATTAAAGGAGACGATATTCACATTCCATCACAAAAACATTACGAAATTCAACGCATGATTGATGGCTCGATACCGACCATTTACGATGCTCCTTGGCCTGGATTTACTCCCGATTTATTGAGTATTATTTTAGTTACGGCAATACAAGCAAGTGGCACCGTTTTAATTCATCAAAAAATGTTTGACAGCCGTTTGTTCTTTATTGATAGGCTAAAAGATATGGGTGCTCAAATCATTTTGTGCGACCCACACCGAGCTACCGTTATTGGATTAAATAGAAGCTCCAACCTTAAATCAACAAAAATGTCATCACCCGATATTAGAGCCGGAGTTGCCCTTTTAATTGCTGCTTTATCAGCCGACGGAACCAGCACCATTTCAAACATCGAACAAATAGATAGAGGCTACCAATTTATCGATACTCGTTTAAATGCCATTGGAGCAGATATCCAAAGGGTGGATTAACTCAAAATAAACTGGCATAATATTCGTTAACTATTTAAAAAAATCTTACAACTTATGAATACATTAAAAAAATTCAAATCGACCCTAATTTTATCAGTAATCATTTTAATAACTGTCGGTTTTATTTACAAAAAACAAACCGCTCCAGCAGTTGGTGTAAAAGCTACCGAATTAGCTTATAAAAACCCTGATGGAAAAGTAATTACATTATCTTCATTAAAAGGAAAATTAGTTTTAATCGATTTTTGGGCTTCATGGTGTGGACCATGCAGAAGAGAAAATCCGGCAGTAGTTGCTGCTTACGAAAAATACAAAGACAAAACTTTTACTACAGGCAAAGGATTTACTATTTACAGTTATTCGTTAGACCAAGACATGGCCAGATGGAAAGCTGCAATAACTCAAGATAAATTGTCATGGCCTTATCACGTAAGCGATTTAAAAGGTTGGAATGCCGAAGGTGCTGCAAAATATGGTGTAAACTCCATCCCCATGAACTTTTTAATTGACGGAAAAGGTAATATTATTGCTAAAAATTTACGAGGTGCTACACTTGAAGAAGCTTTGGAAAAATATGTGAAAAAGTAACCCACCACAAATTAATTTAAAGGCAGAAAGACGATACTTTCTGCCTTTTTTTCTTACAAAAATATTGCCCTCATTATTTTTATGACAATATGACTATTATAAAAACAATGGTAGTATTTTTGCCAACCTCAAGAAAAACTAAAAGTTATGAGTAAAAAAGATAGAGCTGAAGATCAAGATAAGATAAACGAAGAAGTAGTTACAGAAAATACTGAAGAAACTACCGATACTGCAGAAAAGGTGGAATTAACCGAAGAAGAAAAAGAACAAATTGAAAGCGACCGATATTTGCGTTTATATTCTGAATTTGAAAACTTTAGAAAAAGAACTCAAAAAGAAAAAATAGAATTTTATAAAACGGCTAGTGAAGATGTTTTAAAAGCTTTACTTCCAATTATTGATGATTTTGAACGGGCTCAAAAAGCCAATCAAACTCTTGAAGATATTAACGCTGTAAAAGAGGGTTTTGCTTTAATTCATGATAAGTTTCTTAAAATTATTATCCAAAAAGGATTAACAGAAATACCTTCAGCAATAGGCGAAAAATTAGACATTGAACGTCACGAAGCAATTACTCAAATTCCTGCTCCAACAGAAAATCAAAAAGGAAAAATTATTGACGAAGTAGAAAAAGGTTATTTTTTAAATGGAAAAGTAATTAGATATACCAAAGTGGTGGTAGGGCAGTAAGACTGGTTTCTAGTTTCTGGTTTCTAGTTTTTGTAGACTATGAACTGGAAACTGAGAACTGAAAACTAAAAAAAATGAGCAAAAGAGATTATTACGAAATATTAGGGGTAACCAAAAATTCGACGGAAGCTGAAATAAAAAAAGCTTACCGACAAATGGCTATTAAATATCATCCCGATAAAAACCCTGATGATAAAGCTGCCGAAGAAAAATTTAAAGAAGCCGCAGAAGCTTATGAAATTTTAAGTAATCCTGAAAAAAAACAACGTTACGACCAATTTGGTCATGCAGGAGCAGGAAATGGTTTTGGTGGACATGGTGGCGGAGGCGGAATGAACATGGACGATATTTTCTCTCAATTTGGCGATATTTTTGGCGGTCATTTTGGTGGTGGCGGAGGTTTTAGTAGTGGAGGTTCAAGAGGTGGTAGAAGAGTAAGAAAAGGAACCAATCTTAGAATAAAAGTAAAACTTAGTTTAGAAGACATCGTTAATGGTGTTCAGAAAAAAATAAAAGTAAACAAACTTGTTAATGCAGAAGGTGTTACCTTAAAAACTTGTGGCACTTGTAATGGTTCTGGACATGTAATGCGAATTGCCAACACCATTTTAGGCCAAATGCAAACATCTTCCCCTTGCCCTACTTGTGGTGGTGATGGTAAAACCATCGATAAAAAACCAGCCAATGCCGACCACGATGGTTTAATCAGAAAAGAAGAATTGATTACTATTGATATACCTGCTGGTGTTGAAGACGGCATGCAACTTTCGGTAACTGGCAAAGGAAATGCTGGTCCAAAAGATGGAATTCCGGGCGATTTAATTGTATTGGTGGAAGAAATACCTCACGATAGAATTAAACGTGACGGCACTAACTTGCTTTACGACCACTACTTAAGTTTTGTTGATGCTGCTTTAGGCTCGTCTGCAGAAATTCCTACCGTTAGTGGAAAAGTAAAAATAACCATAGAACCGGGCACTCAAAGTGGGAAGGTTTTAAGATTAAAAGGCAAAGGTATTCCCAACATTCATGGGTATGGAACCGGCGATTTTTTAATTTATATTAATGTGTGGACTCCTCAAAAATTATCAAAAGAGGAAAAAGCTATGCTTGAAAAACTTAAAGATGCCGAAAATTTTAGACCCAACCCAACAAGCAAAGACAAAGGCTTTTTTGAACGAATGAAAGATTATTTTAACTAATACTCCCATCCTCTTATTACTTGTCATTCTGAACGATGTTTGTTCAGAAATCATAATGATTTCTGTAAAACAAACGAAGTGAAGAATCTCATTTCAGTCAGATTCTTCATTTCATTTGTCAGCAAAAATTGTTGCCAATTTTTTGGACAAATATCATTCAGAATGACATGGGGAATCACTACCTTTAACGCATGATTTACAAAAGCACCAAAGATTGTGTTGAAGACCTCGAGAAAAACGGTTACCTTATTCGAATAAAAGAAGAGGTTGACCCAAATTTGGAGATGGCAGCCATTCAATTACGTGTTTTTGAAAAAGGTGGTCCAGCCCTATTATTCGAAAACATTAAAGGCTGTGAATTTCAAGCCGTTTCAAATTTATTTGGAACACTCGAACGCAGCAAATTTATTTTCAGAGATACTTTTGAAAAAGTGCAACAATTAGTCGAATTAAAAAACGACCCCATCAAAGCCATCAAATCTCCATTCAAAAATCTTTCGGCTGGATTATTAGCGTTAAAATCATTACCAAAAAAAGTTAACTCAGGCTCCATTTTATTTAACGAAACCACCATTGATAAATTACCGTTAATCAAGTGCTGGGAAAAAGATGGCGGAGCATTTATTACCTTGCCACAAGTTTTTTCGCTCGACCCCACCAACACTTCCATTTACAGTTCAAACATAGGAATGTATCGTGTCCAACTCAATGGAAACGATTACGAAACCAACAAAGAAATTGGTTTGCATTATCAAATTCATCGGGGTATTGGGATTCATCAAAACAAAGCAAATCAATTGGGTAAACCTTTAAAAGTGAGTATTTTTATTGGTGGCTCACCGGCTCATACGCTTGCTGCGATAATGCCTTTACCCGAAGGTTTGTCGGAACTTACATTTGCAGGGGCTTTGGCAGGACGACGTTTTCGTTACATCGAAAAAGACGGTTACATGTTGTCTGCCGATGCCGATTTTGTGATTACCGGAGAAATTTTTCCTAACCAAACTAAACCCGAAGGCCCGTTTGGCGACCACTTAGGATATTACAGTTTAACACATGAATTTCCGGTACTAAAAGTGCATAAAGTGTATCATAAAAAAGATGCGATTTGGTCCTTTACTGTGGTTGGTCGTCCGCCACAAGAAGACACCCAATTTGGAGCATTAATTCACGAATTGAGCGGAAGTGCAATTCCACAAGAAATTCCAGGTTTACATGAAGTAAATGCGGTTGATGCCGCTGGAGTTCATCCATTGTTGTTAGCCATTGGAAGCGAACGATACACGCCTTACCAAACGCTAAAACAACCACAAGAATTGTTAACCATTGCCAATCATATTTTGGGTTTCGGACAATTGAGTTTGGCTAAGTATTTACTGATGGTGAACAAAGAGGATAACCCCATTTTAAGCACAAAAAATATTGAAGGTTTTTTTACGCATTTGCTGGAACGAGTAGATTGGAGTCGTGATTTGCATTTCCAAACCAACACCACCATCGACACCTTAGATTATAGTGGAACAGGCATTAACCAAGGCTCAAAAGTGGTGATTGCAGCGGTTGGCGATAAAAAACGAACATTATGTACTGCTGTTCCAACTGAACTTGAAAATGCTAAAATGGTTTTGCCGGGAGTTGTGGCGTTAAATTTCCCATCATTTACCACCTACGAAAATGCAGAACAGGAACTCTCAACTCTCAACTCTCAACTCTCAACTCTCAACTTAAATGGTTTACAACTAATCTTATTAGTAGATGATGCCGATTTTGTTTCGGAAAACCTCAACAATTTTTTATGGGTAACTTTTACCCGAAGCAACCCTGCCAACGATATTTATGGAGTAAACAGTTTTACACAACACAAACATTGGGGCTGCAAAGGACCATTAATTATTGATGCCCGAATAAAACCGCACCACGCCCCACCACTTGTTAAAAACCCAGCAATTGAAAAACGAGTGGACAAATTAGGCGAAAAAGGTGGCTCGCTTTATGGGGTTATATAAAGTTTTATGGTTAGATTTGGATTAAACAATATAATAAGATAAAAGAGCAGTACACATAGCCGTTTGTTAGCAATAATTAAAAACCGATACGAATGAAAATTATAATTATAAGAGGAACAATGAATTCTGGAAAAACTAGAACTTCTGGGCTTTTGTACTCTGAATTGGTTAAAATTGCAGAAAGAGAACATACTTTTAATGGAAAAGCTGTAATTGAAAACAGTTTAAAGTATAATAAGAAAAATGATGTCTTAGATTTTACTTCTGTTTTATTAATTGGTAAGTTAAAAGTTGGAATAATAAGTGCTGGTGATATTGCAAAAGACTTGAAAGACAATATTAAAATAATGATTAGTTTAAATATTGACATTTTAGTTTGCTGTGCTCGAAGTAAAAATCAAAAAGGTTCAGCTTACAAAATGATATTAGATGACTTTTCAAAAGAATACAAAATTATAAAAGAATTGTGGACAGAATATAGTAATGATCCAGAACAAAAGAATAATATAAAAAAGAAAACAGTTCAAGAAATAATGAATTTAATAAAGGAATAGAAGAACTTGTGTCAACAGGTTGATTTAGTTTATGATGTGATTACGAGCGTAGAATTTTGGATTAGCTTCATTTTAAAGCAATTTATTAATGAATTTTTAAAACTTAAAACTATGAATATATTTAAAAGCGTAATTGTCGGAGTGGGTGCTATTGTGTGGAGCCATACACAAATACGATTCGTAAGACTGATTGAACAACATTAATTTGACAAGATGATAGTAAGGGGGTTCGAATCCCCCTCTCCACTCCTTGAAAAAAACTCAATCTACAAATTATATGCAGAATACTAATTCAAAAATATTTGGATTTAAAGATAAAGGAGACTACGTATTTTATTTGTCGGAATTGATTGTGGATTTAATTCAGAAATCTGATAGATTAAAGTTTTACCATTCTGAGATTGAGTTAATTTTAAAGAACAATCCGAATGCAAAATTCATTAACGCAACTCTATATGATTCTATCAGCGATAAGGTAAATAGAGTATACCAATATTTATTTAACTTGCTTGGAGATGAAAGTAAAAAAGCAGTTTCTTATAAAAAATTTCGGAAGTTACTTTATAAGGAAAGAAATGTACTTGGAATCTCAATACCATCTTTAACTGAAAAAGAATTACAAATATTATCTGAATTTAATAGTCTAAGGAATTGGAGTCTTCATATTCCTGAATCGCTATTTATTCAGAAAAGACTACATTTTCAAATGGATTCTGATTTCATGATGGCTAATAAAAATAAAATTTCAATACCAAGATATAATAACTTCGAAATCGAATTCTTAACAAAACAAAAAGAAGAGGTTGAATCTGTTTTTGAATATTCTGAAATAATACTGCAAAGAATGAAAGATGATTATTCGTCATTAATTGGTGGAAAATTCGAATTGGAATATGAAGATAATCAAGTAAAGCCTTATTTTTTTATGAAGGCAGTTGAAGAATCTTGGAATTCACAAAATAGTAAAAAATAGAATTTAACCTTAATACTAAAAAACTATTTCTCTACCCACTCGCTCGGCTGTGCCGAGTGAGTTTTATCTTGATAGCACTAAAAAAGCAAGGCAACTTTCGTCGCCTTGCTTTAAACACACTAACTAAATCGATGGTTTTGCTGCAACTCCACTCAAATAACTGTTTTCGGTAGTAGCTATTTGTAATTGCAGTTGAGATAACTCGTGCAACAGCACAGAAAAAATGGTATTGTTTAACTGCAATTTATCTATTGCAATAATTTTTTCGGGCTGTGTTGGAAATAACGCTTTTGCTTTGCTGTTGTAGGTTTTAATGTCGTTAGTTAATGTGGCTAACGAATATTCTCCAGTTCCATATTCAAACACTTTCCTAATCACCCCATTGTCGTTTCCATTTTGCAAATCAATTAACGACATTTTTTTGGCTTGTTCTAATGGTATGTTCTCAACGTTTGAAATTAAAAAAGTTTTAAGTGCTTCAATTTTTTCAAACAATTGTGATGAAACAGCATGAAAATCTTTGACTTCTTGTTTTTCGGCAACCGAAGTATATAAAATAGTGTTGGCAGCTACCAGTTCAGAGGAATTGTTATTCATAAAAACATACGAAGCATCTACACTGCCTAGCAATCCTAAACTCGGATTTAAGTTAAACAACGCATACATCATACCTCCACAAGCCATCATCAACACCGCATTTATGGTGGTGTTAAACTTTATTTCTGGTCGGCGTACTCTGGTTATGTAATACAAAGGCACGTATCCAAAAAGGAAAAAAGTAGTACTCCAACGCATTAACATATTGGCATAGGGCCAATGCATTACTTTAAATATAACTCCTGTGGCGGCACCCATTGCCATTAAAAATCCGAAAGCAAAAACCCATTTATCGGTTTTACTTTCTTCATCTTTAAATTTAAGTACAATCATTAATGGTAAAAAAACTAAGCTAAAGAACAAACCTCCCAAAACAATCATCACTCCGGCTCCTGGCCAATGCATGGTTTTAAAAATTGCTCCTAATAAAATAAGAATAGCTGATATAGTTCCTGATATTTTTACGGTATTTTTCATGGCGTAATAGTTTTTAAAGGTTAATAAATTGTTTGTTTCTTGCTCTATTTCTTTCAACTCTTTGTCGAAAAATCGGGGCATAACGTTTTCATAGAACTTGTAAAAGTCCTCTCCTTCAGGCATCTCGTCTTCAACAATGCAACAAATGTGATCCAATAGGTTATATTGCAGATCTTCAATAGTTACCCCATTTGCCTTAATGTTGCCGAGAATAAAATCTATCTGTTCATCGGTTACTTTGTACATTACTCATTTTTAACTCAACGTCTAACAAAAATTTCATAGTGTTCATGAAATCAATAAATTCGTTTACTTTCAGGTCGACAGTAATATGGCCTTGCTTTGTAAGCGTGTAATATTTCCTTACACGTTTACCCATATACTCGGTTTCTGTATCCAATTCGCCGTTTTGTTCCAGCGAGTGCAAAGTCGGATACAACGCACCTTCAGTAATTTGAATTTTGTCGTTTGTTAATTCTTTTACTCGTTGAGTAATTTCGTAACCATACATTTTACCTTGCTCCTTGAGCAATTTTAAAACAATAGTTTTTAATGTTCCTTTTATAAGTTCTGATGAATACATAGGACAAATATACATAATATTCTTATGTATGTAATTTTAATACCTAAGAATATTATGTATCAATAGTTAATTAATTGATTTTCTGGTAAATAAAATTAATCCTGGAATAAAAAAAGAAATATGTACAAAAACATTAAACTATAAAACCTAACTTTAAAACAACAAAACAATCCAACTATGAATAAAATAACTTTAACAATTCTGTTGTCAATAGCCCTCGGAAGAATTAATCAGGCTAATGCTCAAACAACTTGTGCATGTTGTACTAATCATCACCAACAATTCGATTTTTGGGTGGGCGATTGGGTTGTATTTGACACATTAAATAATCAGATTGGCGAAAACCTAATTGTAACGTTAGAAGACCATTGTATTATTAACGAACATTGGACAAGCACCACTGGTTCAACGGGAAGAAGTTATAATTATTTTGATTCGGCAGATTCAACTTGGAATCAACTTTGGATTGACAATCAAGGCTCAAATCTTAAATTAAAAGGAAAAGCTGAGTCTAACAAAATGATACTAAAAAGTGCATTACTTCCCGGTAAAAAAATTGATTTTTACTACAATAGAATTACATGGACAAAAATTAACAATGACGAAGTAACACAGGTGTGGGAAATCTTAGACAAAAACGATAATATTTTAACAATGGTTTTTAAAGGTATTTATAAAAGAAAGCTATGAAACGACAACTCATTCTAATTTTTACTGCTCACTTGGTATTAATTTCATGTAATATGGAGACTAAAAACAATTCCATTGAACAATGGAAACAAGAAATTTTAACTACCGAACAAGAATTTGCTTCAATGGCGAAAAAGGAGAGCATCAAAAAAGCTTTTTTAAATTATGCTGCCGAAGATGTTGTTTTGTTACGTTCTAAAAAATTGGTGGAAGGAAAAAAGGCCATGGATGATTTTTTTGGAATTCCAAAGGAAAGCGAACACGAAAGTTTGGAATGGAAACCTGATTTTGTTGATGTAGCTGCCTCAGGAGATTTAGGTTATACCTATGGAAAATTCACCTATTCGGCAATTGACTCTACTGGTAATAAGGTGGAAAGTTCAGGAATTTTTCATACCGTATGGAAAAAACAACCCGACAAAACATGGAAATTTGTTTGGGATTAATGTAAAACAATATTCAAAGGGCTCTTTAAAAAGGTATTGTAAGGTATTCAACTCCTGAATTGTTTGAAGGCACGAACAACACACTATATTTTAATACCGTTCAGAACCTTATTTTTTTTTTGTGTTTTCAAAAACAACAAAATAATTCTCTTAAAAAATTATTTTTTTATTCATCAATTTTGGGTTACTTTTGCACTCTAATTTATTATAAACCAAAACAATATATTATGAAAAAAATTCTACTTTTTAATTTAATGTTGGTGGCTTTATCGCTAACCACAAAAGCACAAACGATTTTGTATTCAAACAATTTTGATGCTTATACCGATGGTGGTTTTTTAGGTACTCAAGCCGGACTTCCATTTACAACTTGGAGTAATGCTCCAGGCGGAACAGAAGATGCCGTAATTTCTACAGCCTTTGCAAACAGTCCATCTAACTCAGTATTTGTTGCTAGTTCTAGCGATGATGTGATTTTAAAATTAGGCAACAAAACAAGTGGTAAATTTAATGTGTCGTTTTATTATTACATTCCTTTAGGTTTTGGTGGATATTTCAATTTACAACACTTTGAAGCACCTGGTAATCAATGGGCAAACGAAGTTTACTTTGGTAATAATGGTAATGGGAATTTAGAAGCAAATGGTGTTACCACTAACTTTACCCATCCAAACGATGCTTGGTTTTTAATTGAAAACCATGTAGATATTGACAACGATACTGCTGCATTATTTATCAATGGAGTTCATATTTACACATGGCCATTTGCTACTCAAGCTGGTGGTGGTGTAGGTGCTGCCCAATTGGGTGGTGTTAATTTTTATGGTGGTTCAATTTCCGGACAAACTCCAAAATACTATTTTGATGATGTAACTTATACTGAATTGGCTACTCCATTAACTCCTCCAACCATCAATGTTAGTACTACTGATGTTTATACTGCGGGTGCTGCTCCAGAAATGTTTACCATTACCAATGATGGTGACCAAAATATGGATTTTATAGCTTATCCAACATATCCTTATGACGTAAACAATGTTGCTGTTACTCCAACTCTAACACGAATTACTTACGATGCTAGTGGATTTTTTAGTGGTTTAGGTGGATTTACTGCTGATGTTACCGTAAAAGCTGCAAATAAATTTATGCCTTCATACTTAAGCGATGCAATTGGACAAGAAATCACTTCTGTAGATGTCCAAATTAATGATACCGCTTCAAATTTCGCCTTATTGGTTTATGATAGAGGTTCTTTTACTACTCCTGGACCAGGTACATTATTGTATAATATTCCATTTACGGTATCTGCTGCATTTGATATCATTAATATTCCTTTGCCTTCTCCAATGTATATTGACGGAAAAGATATTTGGATTGGATATGTTTGTGATGCTGACTCAGGAACTTATCCTTTAGGTTTAGATAACGGTCCAAGAACTGCCGGTGTTAACTGGATTTCTACAGGTCCGGGATGGAGTGAATACAATTTAACAATTGATGCAAATCTTACTATTTATGGTAACTTACAAGGTAACCCGATTCAAAAATGGTTAACTGTTTCTCCAATGTCTGGAATGTTAACTCCTGCACAATCGCAACAAATGGATTTAACGTTTAACACTGCCGGTTTACCTGATGGCACCTACTTGTCAGTTGTTGAGATTGGTTCAAACGACCCTGTCCAAGAATATAGTCAGGTAAATGTTCACTTAACTCTTGTTACTAGTGTTGATGATGTTAATGCTAAAGTTGCTATAATGACTTACCCTAATCCAACAACAAACAACATCAACATTAAATCTGATACTAAAATTGATGCAGTTGCTGTTTATGGTTTAAATGGTCAATTGGTTAAAACTATTCAAGTAAATGCTAATACAGCAGTTATTGAAGTAAACAATTTGGCTAAAGGAACTTATGTTTTCGACATAAAATCCGGAAACAACATCATTAAAAGAAATGTAGTTGTTCAATAAGAACTAATTATTTTAATATTTAGAGGCGATGGTCAATTGATTATCGCCTCTTTTGTTTTCTCAAAACTTGTTAAAAACAAATTCAAAAATTTAATCCCGATAGCTATCGGGACAAAAATTAATAACCCTATATTTGTTCTTTAGGTAAAAAAGTATGGAAAATTTTGTTGTTTCAGCCAGAAAGTATCGCCCGGTAACCTTCGATTCGGTGGTTGGACAACTTTCTATTACCTCTACCTTAAAAAATGCCATAAAAACTGAACATTTAGCTCAGGCATTTTTATTTTGCGGACCAAGAGGCGTTGGAAAAACAACTTGTGCCAGAATTTTAGCTAAAACCATCAACTGCATTAACATTACCGAAAACATTGAGGCGTGCGATGAGTGTGAATCATGTAAATCATTTAACGATGGTCATTCATTAAACATTTATGAATTAGATGCAGCATCTAACAATTCGGTGGATGACATTCGAAACTTGATTGACCAAGTACGTTTCGCTCCGCAATTAGGTTCAAAAAAAGTCTATATCATTGACGAAGTTCACATGCTGTCTGCTAACGCTTTCAATGCATTTTTAAAAACGCTGGAAGAACCTCCAAAACATGCTATTTTTATTTTAGCAACAACAGAAAAACATAAAATAATTCCGACCATACTTTCCCGTTGTCAGATTTTTGATTTTAACCGAATTCAAATTGAAGACATTGCTACAACCCTTGCAAACATTGCTAAAAAAGAAAACATAAAAGCTGAAAATGATGCTTTACACATTATTGCTCAAAAAGCAGATGGTGCATTGCGTGATGCTTTATCCATTTTTGACCAGATTGTCAGTTTTTCGGGTAACAACATCACCTATCAAAATGTAATTGATAACTTAAATATTTTAGATTACGATTATTACTTTAAGTTGACTGATGCCATTTTTGAACATAAAATTGGAGAATGTTTACTCATTTTCAACGATATTCTTTCCAAAGGTTTCGACGGGCATAATTTTATTAACGGATTAGCCGAACATTTTAGAAACTTATTGATTTGCCAAGATGTTTCAACATTAAAACTTTTAGAAGTTGGAGAAAATATTAAGGAAAAATATAAAGAACAAGCTTTAAAAGGCAACACTTTATTATATGTATCATTTTTAGACATCACTTCTAAAGCAGATACCTCTTATAAAAGCAGTAAAAACCAACGACTACTTGTTGAAGTGATGCTGATGCAATTGTGTTCTGTTAATCATGAGCACGAAAAAAAAAAGTCCATAATTAACCTACCGTTTAACAAAACAACCGATTCATTAACCTCGACTCCTAAAATACTTCCTGTTCAAAAAACAGGTACAACCAGTCCCGATTTACAAAAAAACTTGGTAAACGAATCCCAAAGCAGCCATTATGGTAACGAAGTAGAAAAACAACCAACTCCTCCCGATAGCCCCGATAACTATCGAGATCAAAAATCTACCATCACCTTAAAAAATTTATCTTCGGTTAACTTTTCCCAAAATATTTCTATTCACAAAACAGCCCATCAAAAAAAGGAAGAAGAAGTAGCGATACAAGAGTTATCGAGTCGACCAACAGAACCTTTTACTACCGAACAATTTAAACAAAAGTGGTCTGCCTATAAACATTTGTTAATTGAAAAAGGTGAAACCAGTTTGGCTTCAGCATTCGAAAACATGCCTGAGCTAATTGATGAAAAAATAATCATCACCATCAATAACAAGGCTTTGGAAGATGAGATTATAGAAACCAAAACCGACATTTTGGATTTTCTTAGAAAAGAATTGAAGAATTACAACCTTTGCTTAGAAACCAAAATAAATATTGATCAAAGGGCAAGAAAAGCTTATACCCCCATGGAGAAATTCGTAAAAATGAGTGAGAAAAACCCCCACTTGATTACCTTGGTAAAAACTTTTGACATGGACATTAGTTACCCGAAAGACTAATTATTAGAAAAAAACTAATTTCGCACAAAATATTTTTAGTTATACAAAATGAAAAGAACAAAAATCAACGATTTGTTGAACACTCCAACAATTGGCAGTGAAGTATTGGTTAAAGGATGGGTAAGAACATTTAGAAGTAATCGTTTTATAGCTATTAACGATGGCTCAACCATAAACAACATACAAGCCGTTTTAGATTTTGAGAAAGAGGACGAAAATCAATTAAAACGAATTACAACAGGGGCTGCTATTTCTGTAGTTGGTGAAGTTGTAGCATCTCAAGGCAAAGGTCAAAGCATAGAAATCGTAGTAAAATCGTTTGAAATTTTAGGCGATGCAAATGCCGAAGAATTTCCTTTACAGCCTAAAAAACATTCGTTAGAATATTTGAGAGAAATTGCTCATTTACGTTTTAGAACCAACACGTTTAGTGCCATTTCAAGGGTTCGGCACGCCATGATTTTTGCCGTTCACAAATTCTTTAACGATAAGGGTTTTTACAACATTCACACCCCAATTATAACAGGTTCGGATGCCGAAGGTGCAGGTGAAATGTTTAGAGTAACCACCTTAGATTTAAAAAATCTTCCGAAAAACGAAGATGGTGAAATTGATGCAAAACAAGACTTTTTTGGTAAAGAAACTAACTTAACTGTTTCTGGTCAGTTAGAGGCAGAGTTGGCAGCTTTGGCTTTAGGTCAGGTCTATACCTTTGGACCAACGTTTAGAGCTGAGAACTCCAACACCACTCGTCACCTTGCTGAATTTTGGATGATAGAGCCAGAAGTAGCTTTTAACGACATCAACGACAACATGGATTTAGCAGAAGAAATGCTAAAATATTGTGTAAAATATGCTTTGGATAACTGTGCCGAAGATTTAACATTTTTAGCTTCACGCTTGGAAGAAGAAGACAAGTCAAAACCACAAGACCAACGTTCTATTCCATTGTTTGAAAAATTAAATTTTGTGGTGGACAACGATTTTGTTCGTTTAACTTATACCGAAGCTATTGAAATTTTAAAACGTTCAAAACCCAACCAAAAAGGACAATTCAAATACCCAATCAACGAATGGGGTGCTGACTTGCAATCGGAACACGAACGATTTTTGGTAGAAAAAGAATTTAAAAAACCGGTCATTTTAATTGATTATCCAGCTAAAATTAAGTCGTTTTACATGCGTCAAAACGACGATGGTAAAACAGTTGCCGCTATGGATATTTTGTTTCCTGGCATTGGTGAAATTGTTGGAGGTTCGCAACGTGAAGAGCGTTTGGATATTTTAAAAGAAAAAATAAAAACCTTTAATATTCCCGAAGAAAGTGTTTGGTGGTACTTAGAAACCAGAAAATTTGGTACCGTTCCTCATGCAGGTTTTGGCTTAGGTTTTGAACGTTTAATGTTGTTTGTAACAGGTATGACCAACATCAGAGATGTGATACCATTTCCAAGAACCCCTAAAAATGCAGAATTTTAGTGTTAAAGTAAAGAACGACAAAAAAACTGTACGGTTTGCTGTACATAAAAATAATTTTAGTAACTTTACTTAAAATCAGTTAAAAATGGAAATTACCACCTACACCAACTTTCGCCAAAATCTAAAAATGTTTTTGGATGATGTTTTTAAAAACCACAACCCTTTATTTGTTACCAGAACTAAAGGCGAAGACATTGTTGTTTTAGCCAAATCTGATTATGAAGCAATACAGGAAACACTCCATTTATTAGGGAGTTCGAAAAATGCAGAAAGATTATTGAGTGGGATTGAAAAATACAATAAAGGTGAATTTATTGAAAAAGGTTTAATAGAATGATTATTGTTTGGATTGAAGAAGGTTGGGAAGACTATTTGTATTGGCAACAAGTAGATAAAAAAATGCTAAAAAAAATTAACGAACTCATCAAAGCAATTCAGCGAACACCATTTGAAGGAATTGGCAAACCCGAAGCATTAAAAGAAAACTTGTCGGGTTGGTGGTCGAGAAGAATAAATTTAGAAGACCGCTTGGTGTATAAAGTAGAGCACGACCGAATTGTTATTTTACAGTGTAGAAAACATTATTGAAACTATTTCCAAGAACTCCTAAAAATGCAGAGTTTTAATTCCGAATTAAATTCTTTATTTTAACCTATAAAATCATTATTCCACAATAATATTTGGAAATAACCAAAAGTGTGGATAGTTTTGCACTCAAACGTTCTTTAAATCATTTGCATCAGTAATGATGTTTATCAAGAAAGGTGGAGGGATTAGGCCCTATGAAACCTTGGCAACCAACTAAAAGCTACGCCTTGAGCGTGGTTGGAAAACCGGTGCTAAATCCTATCACGACTTTGGCGTGGAAAGATAAGTAGAAAACAACCTGTTAACCCCTTCTGCTTATCAAACAAAAGGGGTTTTTTGTTTTACGAAAATGTCATTCTGAACAATGTTTTTCCTCCGCTTTTAGCGGAGAAGAAAAACGAAGTGAAGAATCTATTAGAAGCAGAATTACTATTATAAAACAGATTACTAGTGTAAAAAAAGATTCTTCACTGCATTTTACACCACGCAAAAGGCGTGGGTAAAATTTTGTTCAGAATGACAGAAAAAAAAGAAAAATATGGCAAATATTATTGACGAATTAAACAAACGAATTTTAGTTTTAGATGGTGCAATGGGCACCATGATTCAGCGTTATAAACTATCGGAAGAAGACTTTAGAGGAACTGCTTTTACCGATAGCACCGTTTTATTAAAAGGTAACAACGATTTACTCTCGATAACACGTCCCGACATTATTAAAACCATTCATGCCGAGTATTTTGAAGCAGGTTCTGACATTATTGAAACCAATACCTTTAGTGGTACAAGCATAGCTCAAGCCGATTACAAATTAGAAAAAGCCGTTTACGACATCAACTTTCAATCGGCAAAAATTGCCAAAGAAGTTGCCGACGAATACACCAAAAAAAATCCATCAAAGCCTCGTTTTGTTGCCGGTGCAATGGGCCCAACCAATCGAACAGCTTCTATGTCGCCCGATGTAAACGACCCTAGCTATAGAGCCGTAACATTCGATCAATTAGTTATAGCATACAAAGAACAAGCCAAAGCATTAGTAGAAGGCGGAGTTGACCTCTTGTTGGTAGAAACCATTTTTGATACCTTAAATGCAAAAGCAGCTCTTTTTGCTATCGATACCTACTATGAGGAAAGTGGAAAAAAGCTTCCTATTATGGTTTCTGGAACCATTACCGATGCAAGTGGCAGAACATTATCTGGTCAAACAGTAGAAGCATTTCTCATTTCCATTTCTCACATGCCTTTGTTAAGTGTTGGTTTTAACTGTGCCTTAGGTGCAAAACAGTTGCGACCACACATCCAAACCGTAGCAGAAAAAACCAGCTTTTTTGTTAGTGCTTATCCTAATGCAGGATTACCTAACGAATTTGGAGAATACGATGAAGCTGCAAGAGAAACCGCTCGTCAGGTAGAAGAATTTATCCAAGACGGTTTGATAAATATTATTGGTGGTTGCTGCGGAACAACACCTGAGCATATCAAAGCCATTGCAGAAGTAGCAGAAAAATATCCTCCAAGAAAAAGAAAAGGTGCTCTTTCTCTTCCTAATTATAGTGGATTGGAACCATTGTGGGTTCGTCCAGAAAGCAACTTTGTGAATGTTGGAGAAAGAACAAATGTTACAGGTTCGTTAATGTTTAAACGCCTGATTAAAGAAGAAAAATACGAAGATGCTATTGCTGTTGCGTTAAATCAAGTGGAAGGCGGTGCTCAAATTATTGATGTTAACATGGACGAAGGCATGTTAGATTCGGAAGTGGTGATGACCAAATTCTTAAACTTGATTGCTTCTGAACCCGATATTGCCAAACTTTCTATTATGATTGACTCCTCAAAATGGTCAGTTATTGAAGCCGGATTAAAATGTACACAAGGTAAATCTATTGTAAACTCCATTTCATTAAAAGAAGGCGAACAAGCCTTTTTAGAACGAGCAAAATTGGTTAGAAGATATGGTGCTGCTGTTATTGTTATGGCTTTCGATGAACAAGGTCAGGCTGATACGTATGAGAAAAAAATTGCCATCTGTTCTAGGGCTTATAAATTATTAACCGAAAAAATTGGATTTCCTCCCCACGACATTATTTTCGACCCCAATATTTTAACCGTTGCAACAGGTTTAGAAGAGCATAACAATTATGCAGTTGATTATATCAATGCCACCAAATGGATTAAACAAAATCTTCCTGGTGCTTTAGTAAGTGGTGGTGTGAGCAATGTTTCATTCTCTTTTAGAGGAAATGATACCGTTCGTGAAGCCATCCATTCAGCATTTTTATACCACGCCATAAAAGCTGGAATGGACATGGGAATTGTAAACCCTGGAATGTTGGAAGTTTATGCAGAAATTCCAAAAGACTTATTAGAACGCGTAGAGGATGTTTTATTAAATAGACGTAATGATGCAACAGAGCGTTTGGTTGATTTTGCTGAAACCGTAAAAGGAGTAAAAAAAGACGAAACAAAAGAGCTAGAATGGCGACAACATCCAGTTCAAGAACGGCTATCTCACGCCTTAGTAAAAGGTATTGTAGAATTTATTGATGAAGATACCGAAGAATGTAGAAAATTATTTGACAAACCCATTGAAGTTATTGAAGGTCCTTTAATGGATGGAATGAATGTAGTTGGCGATTTATTTGGAGCTGGAAAAATGTTTTTACCTCAAGTAGTAAAAAGTGCAAGGGTAATGAAAAAAGCTGTTGTTTACCTTCTGCCTTACATTGAAGAAGAGAAGAAAAAATTCCCTGCAGACCAAGCAAAAGGAAATGGAAAAATATTGATGGCTACCGTAAAAGGAGATGTACATGATATTGGTAAAAACATTGTTGGTGTTGTTTTGGCTTGTAATAATTATGAGGTAATTGATTTGGGTGTAATGGTTTCTGCCGAAAAAATTATTGAAACAGCCATTAAAGAAAAAGTTGATATTATTGGTTTAAGTGGTTTAATTACTCCATCATTAGATGAAATGGCTTATTTCGCTAAAGAAATGGAACGACAAGGGTTATGCATTCCTTTATTAATTGGTGGTGCTACCACTTCTAAAATACATACCGCTGTAAAAATTGAACCCAATTATACCAAAGCACCAACCGTATATGTGTTAGATGCCTCCAGAAGCGTCCCTGTTGTTGGAGAATTATTAGCAAAAGACAACTCAATTTTTGTGGCTAAAATAAAAGCTGAGTATCAAAACTTACGTGATATACACGCCAAACGAAATGCAACAAAAGAGTTTTTGACTATTGCTGAAGCACGAGATAACAAATTAAAAATAGATTTTAAAGTAGAGCCACCCTACAAACCCAACCAATTGGGCGTTCAAGTGTTTAATGATTTCCCTATCAAAACATTGGTTGACTTTATCGACTGGAGCCCGTTTTTTAGAACTTGGGAATTGGCTGGGCGTTATCCCAATATTTTGGAAGATGAAATTGTTGGTGATGCAGCAAAAAAATTATTTGATGATGCCCGACAAATGCTTACAAAAATTGTTGATGAAAAATGGCTAACTGCCAACGGAGTAATTGGCATTTGGGAAGCAAATACCATTAACGATGATACTATTGAAGTTTATGAAAACAACAAAGCAATAAGCACTTTACACCAATTACGTCAACAGGCAAAAAAAGCCAAAGGTGTTCCAAACATTTCGTTAGCCGATTTTATTGCTCCAAAAGAATCCGGTATAAAAGATTACATTGGTGGATTTGCCGTAACAACGGGAATTGGAATTGAAGAGCATATTAAACGTTTTGAAGCCGACCACGATGATTACAACTCTATCATGATAAAAGCATTGGCTGATAGATTAGCAGAAGCTTTTGCAGAGTGTATGCACGAAAAAGTACGGAAAGAAATTTGGGGTTATGCGAATACTGAAAATTTAAGTAACGAAGAATTAATTGAAGAGAAATATAAGGGAATTAGACCAGCACCTGGTTATCCAGCTTGTCCAAACCACACTTTAAAAAATGAATTGTTTAAGTTAATGGAGGTGGAAAAAAATACAGGAATACATTTAACCGAAAGTTTAGCCATGTATCCGACTGCTGCGGTAAGCGGAATGTATTTTGGACATCCACAAGCCAAATATTTTGGGGTGGGTAAAATTAGTAAAGACCAAGTGGAGGCTTATGCCATTGCCAACAACATGAGCTATGAAAAAGCTGAACGCTGGTTGGGGTCTTCAATGAGTTAGGGAGCCTTATTAATGGTAGCTATTTTTTTTGATACCCATTCAGCTAATTCAGTAGACCCATCTGCATTAAGATGTTCGCCATCAACCCAATTTTCTGTTTTGGTGAAAATCGTATCAGGAGGAATCCAAACTTCTCCAAATTCTTTATAAAAATTATATTTCATTGGCTTTTTTAATACCGCACCATACGATGGTATATATAAGAATATAACTTTTACATTCTTATTCGCTACAAAATCGAGCATTTTTTTGAGATACATTATTGGATAACTCATTTCCATTTCTTTAACAAAATTAAGCTTGAATTTATTGTATTCTTTAAGTTGATACGCTTTTCGTCTTTCAAGCACTTCTATATCAGCAAAAAAAGGAAATGGAGTATAACTGTGATTTTTAATTTTATTAGTTGGTGGTTTAATTTCTAATGTATTGGTCAAGCGTTTTCTAGAAAACATAAATCGAGAACAAAAAGCAACATAACTATTGTTAATAAAAGCAAAATTATAGCTAGGTTGAAAAACATCATTTAACTCAGCCAGATAAGGAAAATCCTGATGACTATTTTTATTTTCATTTTCGGTAACTTCTATTAAAATAACTTCTGGTTGTTTTGTAGCAATTAAATCTTGCAGCAATGGATATTGAATATTTCTTCCATTTGTGCAATAAGCAAGGTTTGAAACTTTTTTATTTAAAGAAAAATTATTCTCTAAAATTGTTTCGATAAGAGAGTCATTTATACCACAACCTGTGTGTGAGGTTCCAAGAAAAGCAATATCTATACGTGTTTTATTTTCAAACAATCTGTAATAAATCCAGGAAGTGTTACAATCTACATTGTTTCTATAACCATAAGCAAACTCCTTACTATATGGTGCAAGAAAAACTAAAACTATTCCTATTACAAAAGGAATAATAAAGTACATTATATTTTTTAGAAATCTTTTCATCTCAAACTAAAACTGAAAATATACAAATTCTTGAGGTTCTCCTAATGCACCAAAAAAGAGCAACCATCCTATTAAAAAATAATAAATTAAAAGTCTGGCATATTTAGGTATTTTACTCAAAACGCTATCAATTCCATCCTTTCGGATAATAAAATCTATGGTAATAAAAATAGTAAAAGATAAAATCAAATAAATAAATTCAAGTTTTGAAGAAAACATATCTTGAAACGGAGTAACAAAACTAGTAAAACCTGATAACTGAACACCTAAATGTTGAGGTAAATGTTTTATTAATGTTATGGCATCACCCACACTTTCTGCTCTAAATATCATTAAAGAAAAAGCATATAAACAAAATGTTAAACCAACTTGACTTGCTGTTAAAAATTTAGGAAAATGAGTGAAGCCCAATAAACGATTTACTTTGTTCCGAATATTTTCGGTAATCATTCCAAAAATCAGGTAGCATCCGTTTAACGAACCCCAAATTGCAAAAGTCCAACTTGCTCCATGCCATATTCCACTTATCAAAAATGTTAAAAAAATATTAAACGACCATTTCCATTTTCCTACTTTATTTCCTCCTAAAGGGATATATACATAATCTCTAAACCATGTCGATAAAGAAATGTGCCACCTTGCCCAAAACTCTTTAAAATTAGATGAAAAAAGAGGTGTTCTAAAATTTGTCATGAGTTCAAACCCAAACAATTTAGCAACGCCTATGGCAATGTCAGAATACCCTGAAAAATCGCAATACAATTGAAAAGTAAAAAATACAGTGCCAATTATTATTGATAAACCATAAAAATCATCGGGAGCCGCATAAATTACATCAACGTATTTGGATAAATTATCGGCTATTACAACTTTTTTAAATAAGCCCCACAAAATCAGCCTTAACCCAGATATAGCAAATGTAATATCAAACTTTCTGTTTTTAAAAAATTGAGGTAGTAAATCTACTGCACGCTCTATAGGACCAGCAACCAACTGAGGGAAAAAAGCAACAAAAGCAAAAAATGAAAGGATATTTTTTGTTGGTTTTAGTCGGTCTCGATAGATGTCGATTGAATAACTTAGTGTTTGAAACGTATAAAAACTTATCCCAACAGGTAATAAAATTACTAAAGTTCCACGGTTTAAGGCAATACCAAATAATTCAAATAAATCAACAAAAGAATCGACAAAAAAGTTATAATATTTAAAAAAACCTAATAACCCTAGGTTGATGATAAGGCTTGATAACAACAGTAATTTTTTCTTTTTTTTATTGTTGGCTTCATCGATTTTTAACCCAAGAAAATAGTCCACAAAGGAGCTAAATATTATTAAGGAAAGAAATCTCCAATCCCAAAAGCCATAGAAAACATAGCTCGCAATTAATATCAGTACATTTTGATTTCTTAAAC
>CAYJMI010000018.1:0-1647 GCA_964371285.1 uncultured Vicingus sp.
GGTGGACAACATTGTGGTTTATAAAACATTTACTCCCGACCTTCCGGGCGATTTCACTGGTGGTATGGTGGATATTGTTACCAAAGATTTTCCTGAAAGCAGAATATTGAGTTTTTCATCTTCTTTTAGTTACAATCCTGACATGCATTTTAAAAACGATTTTTTAACTTTTAGTGGTTCAGCAGCTGATTTATGGGCAAACGGTGCTGGAGATAGATCCAATCCCATAAATCCTAAAACAGTTATTCCTCGACCATTAATTACTACTCAAAATGATGTTATTTTAGAGCGTGTTACCAAATCGTTCGATACCGAAATGGCTTCAATAAGAGGAGGTAGTTTGTTGAATCAAAATTACAGTTTGAGTTATGGTAACCAACATGAACGAGAGAAAACCACTTACGGTTATGTAGTTTCTTTGGGTTACAGTATGAAATACACGCACTATAGAGATTGGGAATTTAATACTTTCCAAAACAGTGATACGATTACAAAATATAATTTAGAAGCTCTTGAAACTAACGAAGGAGAGATTGGCAAACAAGAAGTGTTGTGGAATGGGTTGACTAGTTTTTCTGTAAAAAGAGCCAAAAGCAAATATTCATTAACCTTTTTCCACACCCAAAATGGTATAAAAACAGCATCGAAAGTGTTACAAAAAAATACTGATTTTTCTGACAACTTAGTTACCCTAGATAAAACAACTCTTTATTACAATCAACGAAGTATTTCTAACGTGTTGTTAGCTACAAAACATCAGTTTAACAAAAAACTAGAATTAAAAACAGCCATTTCTCCATCATTAGCTTTAAACAAAGAACCCGATTTACGTCAAACAATTTTTAACATTACTCCTGATGGAAAATATACATTTGCAACAGGTGAAGGGGCTTTAATCAATAGAGCTTTTAGAAACTTAGAAGAAGTAAACTTAAATGCTAAAGCCGATTTAAAATGGGATTTTAACCAGTGGTCGGGATTAAAAAGTACCTTAAAAACAGGTATAGCTTACACCTATAAAAACCGAAATTTTGATGTGGTTGAATTTAACTTTAGAAACATTGGAAAGATGGAGTATTCGGGCGACCCCAACCAACCTTTTACCAATCAATATTTATTTAGTGCAGCCAACTCGCCAAAAACATTTACCGGTATTTATCCAATCGGACAAATAGATTCTTCAAACATTTATACCTCAACGCAAACAATAATTGCAGGTTATTTGATGAACGAACTGCCTATTGACAGTTCGTTTAAAATAATTTACGGAGCGAGAATTGAAAAATCAGAAATGCGATATACAGGAGAAAGACAAACCATTATCGACCCAAAATTAGATAAGTTTGACGATAGGGTGGTGTTGGATGAACTGGACGTGTTACCATCGTTAGGTATGATTTATAATTTATTTAAAGATTTTAATGCAAGAGCTAACTTCAGCAGAACCTTGGCAAGACCTTCGTTTAAAGAAAAATCGGGAGCACAAATTTACGATGCGGTAACACAAATTACTTTTCTTGGAAACTTAGACTTGGTTCAAACTTATGTAAACAACTACGATTTACGTTTTGAAAAGTTTTTTCAGTCTGCCGATTTGGTTTCGATTAGTGGATTTTATAAAACTTTTATCAATCCTATTGAGGTAGT
>CAYJMI010000018.1:1657-38297 GCA_964371285.1 uncultured Vicingus sp.
GTATCGTATAATGCAACCAGTGCCGACAACATTATTCCTAGAAATATTGATAACGCTTCGGTTTTAGGAGTAGAATTTGAAGTGCGTAAAAGCCTTGATTTTATCTCAGAAAAACTAAAAAACTATTCTATTGGTGGTAACGTAACTTTTGTAAAATCGGAAGTTGAAATGAGTGAAATTGAATACAAAGCCCGTGTTGCTGAAGCTCGTTCCGGACAAACCATTAGCAAAACCAGAGCTTTTCAAGGACAGGCTCCTTTTTTAGTCAATTCTTACTTTAACTATACTCATGTTGATAAAGGTTGGGATGTAAGTTTAAATTACAACGTGCAAGGAAAAAGTTTAGCTATAGTTGGTTTGGGTAGAATTCCTGATGTTTACGACAAAGCTTTTCATGATTTAGGTTTGCGAATTACAAAAGGAATAGGAGCAGAAAAAAGACACAAAATCAGCTTTAGTGTAAATAACATCTTAAACCAAAAACGCCAACGAATTTATAGTTCTTTTCAAGGTAACGACGAGATATTTTCTTCTTACACCGAAGGAAGATTTTTTGGATTTAGTTATTCGTTTACTTTGAAATAGGTAAAATAGTTTGTTTGAAATCTAACTTGCCAACTGATAGCCGATACCTTTAATCGTTTTAATAACTGTATCGCCAATTTTTTCTCGAATTTTTCGAATATGCACATCAATTATTCTAGGGTTATAATTTTCTGCATTATCCCAAATGTTCCTGTAAATTTCGTTTCTTGAAAATATTTTTTGAGGGTTTTTGAAAAATAAGCACAGCAATTCAAACTCTTTTTTCGGTAATGTTAGCTGCTCCGAACCTCTTAAAATGGCATAACTTTCCTTGTCTATCACTAAATCTTTATAAGATATTAAAGTGCTACTATGGGTTGAATTAGAAAACGACGAACGCTTTAGTAATGCCCTAATTTTTTTAATCAATAACCTGTTGCTAATTGGAACTATATAATAATCATCAGCACCAGCTTTAAAGGCCTCTATTTGAATGTATTCTTCCGGAAAAGATGAATTGATAACAATAAATGCCGTTATCTTATTTTCCATTTTTAATTGATGACAAAGGTCTATTCCGTCGTGACCATCTTTGTCCATTTCAATTAAAATAATGTCTGGCGAAACATTAGAAATTAGCTCGAGCGTATTTTTGGTAATTTCAGAAAACAGTAATACCTCAAAACCTTCTTTTGTTAAAAAAGATTTTAACTCATTTTGATTCACTGATTGATTAGATATTACTATTATTTTTGGCAACATGGTTCTCTATTATTAAAATAGAAAATTAATGGTAGAAGCCCTGTTTGTTGATTAAGTAAAGGTTAAGGTTCTATTAAACTAATCGTTCGAATTATAGCTTTTTGTTTCTGTTTCTAAGCCATTTTCATCCCAACTTTTCCATGAACCAGTTCTTTTGCCTTTATCATAAAACATTTCGTAGCGTTTAATTCCTTTGTCGTCCCAAATTATCCACAAACCGTCTTTTTCTCCACTAACATAATTGGCTTCTGCCAATTTATACCCTTGTTCCGACCATTTTTGCCAATTGCCATGTTTTAATCCATTCTTAAACATTCCCTTTTCCATTATCTTTCCTGAAGAATAATAAAATTCGGCTGTTCCGTTTTGAATTCCATTTTTTATTTCATAAACATATTCTTTGTTTCCATTTTCGAAATAAGAAACCAAGTTTCCAGAATATTTTTCACCTGTATTATTTACAAAAACACCTTCTTTATTGGTTATGTTTTGTGAAAATAAAAAGGCTGGTACAGACAACAAAATCAATAAATAAATTTTGGCTTTATTCATCGCTTTTAAATTTTTTATAAAGGTATTACTCATTGTTTTCTATTTTTTTATAGGTATTTGTGAACTCACTACGTTCGGTTCATGAGTGCTTCGCAGTTCATAACATTATATTTTTATAAAGTAGTACGATAAGTATGAGTTTGTATTATAAAAAAAACCCGCCGGTTAGCGGGTTTAAAATAAGTTGAGGTTCTTTTATTTTGAATCCAATTTAACTTCAATGTTTTGCGATTCGGTTAAATCTATTTCAATTATTTTGTTTTCGTAAGCAACCATACTAAAGCTAAACGTGTGTTTGCCTTGAGTTAGATTGTTTAACATAAAATTACCCTCAAAATCGGTATAAACTGTAGTAGGAATGTTGTCAACCATAATTTTAACGCCGGTTAGCGATTCGTGGTTATCTAATACTTTTCCTTTAACTACAGCTTTTTTTAATATCGTTTCATTATTGTTTGCAAACATTGTTGCTGATATTCCCAAGACTACAACTAATAATATATTTCTCATTTCATTTATTTTTTAGCAAAGTAACGTGTATTAAAAAAAACAAATGGAAATTAAACTTTACGATTATGTTAAGGTTGTGTTAAGAGTTATTTCTGTTGATTAATTGGTTATTACCTCATTACAACCATTAAATATGGCAAACTCAGTCAGTTTTTGGTTGAATACCTTTTTAAATTCAGCTGTTGGTTTAAATCCTTTTTCAAAATGCAGTTGTTTTATGTAAAAGGTTTTCGTTTTTCGGTCGGCTTTGGGGTCGAAACGCCCAACAAATTGATTGTTGTATAAAATGGGCAAACAGAAATAACCGAATTTTCGTTTGGCTTCAGGCACGTAGCATTCTATTTGGTAATTGAAGTTAAACAAGTTTTGAACGCGTTTTCGTTGAATAATGGCATTATCAAATGGCGAAAGAAAATGAATCTCACCACTCGTTTTAAGCTTGTTTAATACATTTAGTTGTTCTTGGGTAGAGAAATAGGTTTCAGGTTTGTTTTCTACTTTTAGTTCAATTAAAAAACCGCTTTTAACCAAGTTCCTCAGTTCTTTTTTAATGTGTTCTTTTAGTTTTGGGCGTAGATAGGCAATTTCTTTTTCCTCCACCAAACCATTTGCTTGAACAGCTCTTTTTATTAAATGTGTTGCAACTTCTTGTTCGGTAGGCGTTGAGGTATCAATACCATTGGGTAAAACTCGTTCGGTTAAATCATAAACCTTTTGAAAACCTTGTCGTTTAGCCACCATTAACTTGCCTTCCATAAACAATTGTTCTAAGGCTTTTTTTGCCGGTTTCCATTCGTACCAATTGCTTGGAGTATTTCGTATGTGTTCAAAATCTTTCGATTGCAACGCTCCTTCGGTTTTTATTCTGTCCAGCACATAGCTGTTTACTTTTTTATCTTGCTCAAACCAGTGTGATTTACCTGATGCAAACAACTGTTTTTTTTGTAATGAAAAACGATAATCGCCTATCGGTAAATATGAAGCGGCATGACTCCAATACTCAAAAATGGTTTTATCTTTTTCTAACAATTCGTGGAGGTAGTTTTCTTGGTAATCGGGCAACCTGTTCCACAATGTGTGGTGGTGAGCACGAGCAACTACCGAAAGTGTGTCAATTTGGACATAACCCAAATGTTCAACAACTTTTAACGCTCCGTTTTTTTCGTTGCCAAAATTGGAGTTCAACAACCCTTGGCTGTGTAAAGCAAGTTGCTGGGCTTCGGTTAATGATATGGTTGTCGTAGTTGCGATAAGAACTTATTTTTCAAATCCGTAATCGCGTTCCACTTTGGCAATTCTGGTTTTAAAGGCTTTGTACCACTCGGCACGACCTTTTTCACGAGCGATGGTATGTTCGGCGTGTTCTCTCCAATTTTTGATGGAAATTAAATCTGTCCAATATGATACGGTAATTCCAATTTCGTTCCGTGCCGATTCTACTCCTAAAAAACCAGGTTGTTGTTGTGCAAGTTCAACCATGCGTTCTGACATTTCATCATAGCCTTCGTCGTTTTCCATTTTTACCGAAGTAAAAATTACTGCATAATAAGGTGGTGTTGGGGTTTTGGCTAGCATCAACTATGGTTTTTTACTCAACTCAACCCCCATGTTATAAAAAGCAAAACTCAAAATATCGGCATTCAAATCAATTAATTTGCTAACCGGCGTTCCGGCACCGTGTCCTGCATTGGTTTCAATACGAATTAGAGTTGGGTTGATTCCATCATTTTTATCTTGCAATTCGGCAGCATATTTAAACGAATGTGCAGGAACAACTCGGTCGTCGTGGTCGCCAGTAGTTACTAATGTTGCAGGGTATTTTGTACCTTTTTTAACGTTATGTACCGGAGAGTAGTTTTTTAAGTAATTAAACATTTCTTCCGATTGATCGGAAGTACCATAATCGTAAGCCCAACCTGCACCAGAAGTAAAAGTATGGTAACGCAACATGTCTAAAACACCAACACCCGGGAATGCCACTTTAAACAATTCTGGTCGTTGAGTCATACAAGCACCTACCAATAAACCACCGTTGGAACGTCCGCTAATGGCTAAGTAATCGCTTGAAGTATAGTTTTCTTTAATCAAAAATTCGGCAGCAGCAATAAAATCGTCGAACACATTTTGTTTTAATAATTGTGTTCCTGCATCGTGCCATTTTCTACCATATTCGCCACCACCACGCATGTTTGCAACGGCATAAACACCACCATTTTCCATCCAAACTGCATTGGCAACACTAAACGAAGGAGTAATGCTGATGTTAAAACCTCCATAACCATATAACATGGTTGGGTTTTTACCATCGAGTTTTAACCCTTTTTTGTAGGTAATAATCATCGGTACTTTTGTACCGTCTTTTGAAGTGTAAAACACTTGTTTCGATTCAAAATCATTGGCATTAAAATCAATTTTTGGACTCCAGTACAACGATGTTTCACCAGTTTTTGGTTGTACGGCATAATTGCTTTGAGGGGTGTTGTAATTGGTAAACGAAAAATACACCGTAGTATCTTCTTTTTTACCGCCAAAACCACTTGCAGTTCCTAAACCGGGTAAAGCAATTTCTCGGATGATTTTACCCGAATAATCGTATTGTTTTACTTGCGAAACGGCATCTTTCATGTAGTGAGCGAAAAAGTATCCGGCAGCAGTTGATGGAGTTAACACGTTTTCGGTTTCAGGAATAAAATCAATCCAGTTTTCTTGTTTTGGATTTTTTGCATCAACGGTAATTACTCGTTGGTTTGGAGCATTAAAATTGGTAGCAATAAACAATTTAGTACCTTCATTTTCCAATACATTGTTATCGGTTTCAAAGCCATCCACCATTTTAATGATGGGGGTTTTATCGTTCGATAAATCTTTAATATACAACTCATTGCCAGAAGTTGATTCGGCAGCAGTAATCACTAAATATTTATCGTCTTCGGTTACCGAACCACCAACATAACGCCGTTTTTCTGATGGTTTTCCGCCAAAAACCAATTGGTCGGTTTTTTGAGCAGTGCCTAACTTGTGGTAAAATAATTTGTGTTGGTCGGTTTTTGCTGAAAGTTCGCTGCCTTTAGGTTTATCGTAACTCGAGTAATAAAAACCTTCGTTTCCTTTCCATGATAAGCCACTAAACTTCACATCGATTAAGGTATCTTCTAAAATGGTTTTAGTTTCGGCACTCATCACAATTACTTTTCGCCAATCGCTACCACCTTCAGAAATAGAGTAGGCTGCTAGTTTCCCGTTTTTTGAAAAAGTTATTTCGCCAAGCGAAGTAGTTCCATCTTTAGAAAAAACGTTAGGGTCTAAAAATACTTGTGGTGCAGCTTCACCTTTTTGACTGTAAAGCACATATTGATTTTGAAGTCCGTCGTTTTTGTAAAAATATTTTACACCATCTTCAAAAAACGGAGTACTTACTTTTTCGTAGTTCCACAACGCAGAAATTCTTTCTTTTAACTGTTCTCGTTGAGGAATAGCATTCAAATAACCAAAAGTTACTATATTTTGGGCTTTTACCCAAGCTTCGGTTTCTGCACTTCTGTCATCTTCTAACCAACGGTAAGGGTCAGCAACTTGTTGACCAAAATAAATATCTACAACCGTATCTTTTTTGGTTTCAGGATAAACTAATTTTGCTGATTCTTTTGCTTTTTCTTGCTCAGAACAAGAAATTAGGGTTAAAACTACCATTGTAGGAAGAATGATTTTTTGCATAGGGTATTAAATTAGTGTATTAGTGAGTTTGTGTATTAGTGAATTCTCACATCTACACATCTGCACATTTACAAATTGATTAATTATAATAGTACGTCTTCGATAGTAATCACACCTTTTAATTCGGGAACTACTCTTTTTATTGATTCTTCAACACCACCTTTTATGGTCATGGAGCTCATGGAACAACTTTTACAAGCCCCTAATAATTTTACTTTAACATACAAATCGTCGGTAACTTCAATCAATTCAATATCTCCACCATCGTCAATTAAAAATGGGCGGATTTGCTCCAATGCTTGGGTTACTTTTTGGATAATTTCTTGTTTGTTCATGGGTTAAAATAAAGTAGTTAAAATTAAACTTTTTTCTATGAACAACCATTCATGTTCGTTAACTCTACTTTTTTAGTCGGGTCTAAGGTTTTGTTTCTCAACTCCACTTGTTCAATTACCTTATCGGCAAAAGCTAAAAAGGCGATGGCTTGAGGTGTGTTTTCTTGTAAAACAGCCGGGCGACCAACATCACCAGATTCTCTAATGCTTTGTACCAATGGTATTTGTCCCAACAAAGGTAAATTTTGTGCTTCTGCCAATTTTTTTAAACCATCCTGACCAAAAATATAATATTTATTGTTCGGTAATTCTGCTGGAGTAAAGTATGCCATGTTTTCGATAAAACCCAATACAGGAACATTAATTTGAGATAGTTTAAACATTCCTACAGCTTTAAGAGCATCAATTAAAGCAACTTTTTGTGGTGTACTCACA
The DNA here is from genome assembly GCA_964371285.1 of uncultured Vicingus sp. GTDB lineage: Bacteria > Bacteroidota > Bacteroidia > Flavobacteriales_E > Vicingaceae > Vicingus. The sequence continues at coordinate 8,491 of CAYJMI010000018.1, forward strand.
ATTACTGCTCCAGTTACTGCAACAGTTTGCACCAAAGATAAATGAATATCGCCAGTTCCTGGAGGCAAGTCAATTAACATGTAATCTAATTCGCCCCAGTTGGCTTCGGTAAACAATTGCGAAACTGCTCTGGTAGCCATTGGACCTCTCCAAACAACAGCTTGGTCGGTTCCAGCAAAAAATCCGATAGAAAGTAATTTTACACCATAACTTTCAATGGGTTGCATCCATGTTTTTCCGTCTATCTCAATGGATTGTGGTCGTTCGCCCTCCACATTAAACATTACAGGCATGGATGGACCATAAATATCGGCATCTACCAAACCTACTTTGTAGCCTTTTTTAACCAAAGCAACCGCTAAGTTTGCTGTAACAGTTGATTTACCGACACCGCCTTTGCCCGAAGCAATGGCAATAATGTTTTTTACATTGGGTAATATTTTACTATTGTCTTTAGGCTCAGGTGCTTTTTGTATGGGTGAAAAATTGATGTCGATTTTTACTTCTGCTCCTAACACTTTTTTTAAATGTAGTTCACATGCTTCCGCCATTCTTTTTTTGTTGTGCATGGCAGGATTACTTATTTGTAAATCGAAATAAATAGTACCGTCTTTAATATTAATGTTCGAAACAAGGTTAAGTTCAACAATGTCTTTTTTTAAATCGGGCTCAATAACAAAGCTTAATGCCTCCAATATATCTTTTTCATGATAACTCATAGCTGTATTTTTTTGTTCAAATTTACGAAAAGGATAATTATGGATTAGAAATTGTTTTTTTGATGTTAATTTCAATACACAAAAGATAAATAGACCGCTGATAACGCAGAAAAATATGATAAACACTGATAAAATAAAATCTTATTTAATCCGTCAGCTGACGGATTATTTTGTTGTCTTTCCTCCTATTTTTGTTAATACGCTATCCTTCGGTTCCCAAAGCTCTATTTTATTTCCTTCAGCATCCATGATGTGGACAAATTTTCCATATTCAACCGTCTCAATTTCATCAAGTACGGTTACTCCATTTTTTTTTAATTTTTGTATCAATCCTTCCAAATTCTGAACCCTATAATTAACCATAAATTCCTTTTTTGATGGAGCAAAATATTCACTTCCTTTCTTGAAAGGACTCCATTGCAAATAATTTATTTCGTCGGGGCGGTTGGAATTTCTACTTTCAAAAGTCGAACCCCATTCATTTACTTCAAGCCCTAAATTTTTAGCATACCATTCTCTGGTTTCTTTTGGGTGGTCTGAAAAAAAGAAAATCCCACCAATCCCTGTTACCTTTGGAGTAGTATCGTTTGGTAAAGCGGTATGCTCCGTTTTGTTTGTTGAGTCTTCCATTGCTGTGGTTTTTTTAGTTGTTGTATCACAGCTCGAAAGAACTGTTAAAATTGATAATACAGAAAATAATTTATTCATGTTGTTTTGGTTTGTCTTTTTAAGTTGTTATATAACGTTTTGGAGCTAAAAGAAGTGCGGTTTTGAAACCGAAATGTTTTCTACCCCCACAATATTAATTAGTTGCCGAAATACTGTACTCTTTTTTGCCTACATAAAAATAACAAACTTTCGCGAAGCGGCAACTTGTAGGCAAAAAACTTATACTTCTGCCCGCATTTTTTTTAGGTGCTGTTATAAGCCGTTTTTATTCATTGCAAGGTCTAGCATAGTCAGCATTTTGTTTTTGTCTAGCCAGTTTAGTTGAATAATTTCCTTAATTGCATTTGATTTGTCAGTAGAGTTTTCATAATGTGTTTTGCAAATTTCATAACCTATATAATATCCTAAGTCAGCAGGTTTCTTTTTGGATTTGTTGCCATTATATAACCAATTGTCAAATGCTATTTGGTCTTTATTTTTGTAAAACTCTTTTAATAAAACTTTTGTATGGGTTAATCCGTAATTAGTATGAGGTGCAACGTATTGTCTATTTATAACTAGCTCTGCGATGAAATCGCAAGAACCTTCTTTAATTGTTTGACTTAAAAGAGTATTTAGTGAATCAGGAGATTCAATTTGTTGAGTGTGATTCATTTCATGAGCTACAAGTTGCACTATACTACTATTTGCTTTAAATGCGTTTTTAAGGTAGGAATTTAGTTCAGATGCGTCTGTTGAATTGTCAGCAGCACCGATTTCGGCGCCAATTAAAATCCTACCTGTCGTTGTAGTTCCACCTGAACGCAAGCAACCTATTGTGAAATAAATTTCGGGTTCAATAAAGTCAGGATATATTTCTTTAAATTTTTTTGAAAGATTTTCTAAAGCTTCAATGTCTTTCAATATTGAAAGTGTTTGAGGTCTAACTGATTTCCAATATTTAGGAAAGGCGTCTATGATTCTTATCCATTCTTCTGCGGAAAATTCTCTAGCAGCAATAAAGTCTTGTAGTCCATTAGTCGCATTTTTTATATACAAGTCAGAAATGAATTTAATTTTCTGGGAGTGAGAATTTGTAGTTTGAATGCTGTCATATGCTGTCCAAAAGTTTGTAACGTCGGAAGTGTATATTTTCGAAGCATTAATTTTAAATGTCGAGATAATAAATATTAGTAGGATTAATTGTCGTCTCATAAAATGGCTTATAACTTGTTGATACCCTCAACTAAAACACAAAAAACTGAGTATATCTATCTCTATTTTGGTAGATATACTCAACTCGAGTTGAGGTTTATTTATTTCAAATGTACCCAAAAACCTACAACTCCAACTCTTTCATCGGATTCCAAAAAATGGTTTCAAAATCTTGTATTTGGTCGTTTTTTACTTTTATTCCTTCTTGTTCCAACAAAGCCTGCATAATAAAAGGTGTTTCAAAATGATGTTTACCTGTTAGTTGTCCGTTGCGGTTAACCACACGATGTGCAGGAACCGGTGGATTTTGATGGTGAGCATTGTTCATTGCCCAACCTACCATTCTGGCACCACTTTTTGCACCTAAATATGCAGCTACAGCACCATAACTGGTAGCTCTTCCGTAAGGTATTTCTCGGGCAACTTGATAAACGAGTTGAAAAAAATCGGGATTTTCCATTTTAGTTATTGTTTTCTGTAAAAATAAACTACTTCATAAAATTAGTGTTATTTTTACTCTTTAAAATCAAAAATCCATGAACACGAAGTCTCACGAATACAAAAAAATAAAATATAGAATAATGAGTAAAAAGATAACCGCATTATTATTAGTAACAATAATTTTATTTCAATTTTCTTGTAAAGAAAAAACCGCTGAATCTATCTATAAATATACCTATGAACAGGTTGAAGGAGACGATTTAAACACCTTAATTTATACTTTAGACAATGGTTTAAAAGTGTACATGTCGATTAACAAAGACGAACCTCGAATTCAGACCAACATTGCGGTAAACACAGGTAGTAAACAAGACCCAGCCGATGCCACAGGTTTGGCTCATTATTTAGAACACATGGTGTTTAAAGGCACCTCAAGAATTGCAACCATTAATTGGGACAAAGAAAAAGTGGTGCTGCAACAAATTTCTGATTTGTACGAAAAACGCAGAGGTGTAACCGACGAAAAAGAACGAACAGCTATTTATCATTTAATTGATAGTTTATCAGGTGTTGCTGCACAATATGCTGTGCCCAACGAATACGATAAAATGATTAGCTCTATTGGAGCAAAAGGTACCAATGCTTATACATCAGTTGAGCAAACGGTTTATATCAACGATATTCCTTCTAACGAATTTGAAAAATGGTTAGCCATCGAATCTGACCGTTTTAGTGAATTGGTGTTACGTTTATTCCACACCGAATTAGAAGCTGTTTATGAAGAATACAATCGTGGCGTTGATAACGATTATAGAAAATCGTACGAAGCCATGTCGAAACTTCTGTTTAAAAAACATCCTTACGGAACACAAACCACCATTGGAACAAGCGAACATTTAAAAAATCCTTCGATGGAAAAAATTCACCAATACTTTAGCGAACGATACGTGCCAAACAACATGGCTATTGTCCTTGCTGGAGATATTGACCCTGATAAAACCATCGATTTAATTACCAAGTATTTTGGTTCGTATAAAAAGAAAGAAGTTCCAGCATTTACTTTTGAACCAGAAGACGAAATGAAAACTCCTGAAGAAGTTGTGGTAATAGGTAGCGATGCAGAATGGGTAAACATCGGATTTAGAATACCAGGCGTTGCCGACAAAGATGTTTATATGCTGCCGTTGTTAAAATCATTGTTGTACAATGGTCAAGCAGGTTTAATGGATTTGAATTTAGTAAAATCTCAAAAGGTATTGTCAGCGTATGCTTACGATGATTTAAACAGAGATTATGCTACACTTCAATTTGGAGCTAATCCTCGTGAGGGGCAAAAATTAGAAGAGGTTAAAGACTTATTAATAACTGAAGTAGAAAAACTTAAAAAAGGAAATTTTGAAGAATGGATGTTACCAGCAGCCATCAAAAACTTTAAGTTAGAAGACCAACAAAGCAAACTCTACAACTCCTACCGAGCTTCTAAAATGACCAATGCTTTTATTTTGGGTCAGCAATGGGTTGATGTAGTAAACCTAAACGAAAAACTAAGTAAAGTAACCAAACAACAATTGGTTGATTTTGCCAATAAATACTTAAAAAACAATTATGTAGTAGTGTATAAAAAACACGGCGAAACCAACAATCCTAAAGTGGAGAAACCAGCCATTACCAAAGTTCAACTGAACAGAGATACTGCTTCGGTTTTTGCTCAAAAATTTGATAAAATGGAGGCATCGCGTTTAACTCCAGTTTTTGATGATTTTAAAACAAACGTTAAACAAGCCAACTTAGCTTCTGGAGTTCCTTTTTATTACGTTAAAAACACTTCGAACCAAACTTTTAGTTTAGAATACATTTTAGACATGGGTTCGTTTAGCGATAAAGAAATGGCATTGGCTGTTAAATATTTAGAGTTTTTAGGAACGGATAAATATTCGGCAAACGATTTACAAATAGAACTCTTTAAAAAAGGACTAAACTATAGTGTTTATGCTGCCGAAGAACGTGTTTATGTTTCACTTTCCGGATTAGACGAATCGTTTGAAGACGGTATTAAATTGTTTGAACACATTTTAGCAAACGTAAAACCAGACCAAGATGCATTTAACAATATGGTTGAAGGCATATTAAAAGACCGTACAGATAACAAGCTAAGTAAAGGTGCAATTATGTACGAAGGCTTATCAAATTATGGGAAATACGGTGCTGATGCTCCAAACAAACACATTTTAAGTAGTGAAGAACTTAAAAATATTGATGTAAATAAATTGATTTCAAAAATTAAAGAATTGACCAGTTATGAGCATTATGTGTATTATTTTGGAACCAAAGAACAACAAGAGGCAAAAACAATTATAGACAAACATCATCAAACACCAAAATCGTTAAAACCATTAATTCCTGCTAAAGAGTTTATGGAATTAGAAAACACTCAAAACAACGTGTATTTTGTAAACTACGATATGGTACAAACAGAAATGATGATGTTGTCGAAAGTTAAGTTATTTAGCAACGAAGAAATCCCTGTTATTAACTTGTTTAACGAATATTTTGGTTCGGGATTATCATCGATTGTTTTTCAAGAAATAAGAGAATCAAAGGCCTTAGCATACTCTGCTTATGCATCATACACAACACCACGAAAACTAAATCGTTCTCATTATGTTCAGGCTTATGTTGGCACTCAGGTAGATAAATTAAACGATGCTGCTAAAGCAATGATGGAATTGATGAATAATATGCCGGAAGTTACCGACCAGTTTAACGGTTCAAAATTGGCAGCACTTAAAAAAATAGAAACCAGTAGAACCAAACAAGCCGAATTGTTTTGGAGATACTTAAGTGCAAAAGATTTAGGAAGAGATTACGATATCAACAAAGACATTTATGAAAAAGTTGAAAAAATGGAAATGAAAGATCTTAAAGGATTTTTTACTCAAAACGTTAAAAACAGAAACTACAATTATTTGGTTATTGGAAACAAAAAAATGGTAAACAAAGAAGTTCTAAAATCGTTGGGAGAATATAAAGAACTTACGTTGGAAGATATTTTTGGGTATTAATTTGCTATGTATTTATTAAAAGTTAAGAAGCCGTCTCAACATTAGAGGCGGTTTTTTTTGTTAAAAAAATCACCCACCCTACCCTCCCTCAAGGGAGGAAACCACAACGGAGGTCATTCTCCCCTTGAGGGGAGTTAGAGGGGTGATATAGAAGAATTGCTTTAAAATAGCTTTAGAAAAATTACTCGGTTAGTAGTGAAAAAATATATTTAACTTAGGTGTAACTTTTGTAACTAGTTGTGCGTCGTAACTCAAAACACTAACAAAACATTGACGGTAAAGGAATTTAATAAGTGTGTTGACGATTATTCGGATAATCTGTATCGCTTTATTCTCAAAAATGCAAGAGATGAGGAGAAAGCTAAAGATGTGGTACAAGATACTTTCGAGAAATTTTGGATAAAAAAAGATGAAGTGCAAGTTGGAAAAGAAAAATCGTATTTGTTTACCACCGCTTACCACACGTTTATTGATTTAACCAGAAGAGAAAAAAAGCAAGGCAATTTTAGCGAAGTGGTAGAAAATAATTTTACCTCTACCAACCAATATACAGGATTACAAGAAGTATTAGAACAAGCATTAAATCAATTACCAACCGACCAAAAATCGGTGATTTTATTACGAGATTACGAAGGGTACGCTTACGACGAAATAGCGGAAATTACAGGATTATCCGAATCACAAGTAAAGGTATATATTTTTAGAGGACGAAAATTTTTACAACAGTATTTAGGAAGTATCGAACAAGTATTATGAGCAACATCAACAGTAATAATTACGAAGCCTTTTTGCTCGATTACACAGAGCAAAACTTATCACCCGATTTGGTGGCTGAGTTGATGTTGTTTTTAGCCCAAAACCCTGATTTAAAAGCCGAATTAGATGAGTTTGAAAATGTAACTTTTGAGGCAAATACCTCAACTACTTTTAACCATAAAGAAACCTTAAAACAAGCAGCAATTGAAGAGTTGATGATTGCAGAAATTGAAGGATTAAATACTCCCGAAGAATCGAACGAACTTTTTACTGAAATAGCACAAAATTCAACGTATAATCAACTTTTTAGCAATTACAAAAAAACCATTTTAATACCTGCTCCAATTGTTTTTGAAGATAAAAAAACCTTAAAACAAAAAGACACTAAAGTTGTACCTCTTTATTGGTGGATATCTAGTGCCGCTGCAATTTTAGTGCTGTTTTTCTTGTTAAAAAACTTTAATAATGATGCCATCGAACAAGTTTCGGAAGCCACTCAACCAAAAACTGTTATTAAAACTCAACGATTGGTTTCAACTCCTGAAACAATTGTGGATAGTTCTAAATATTCAACCCTCAATAAACAAAACGTATCTCCTAGCACTAACCACCCTATAAAAATAGTTAACCACCAAGAACTAGCAATAAATGCTGAACACCCAACACCCAACACTCCATACACCGAACCAAAAGACAGCATCACCATTGAACCATTAGAAAAACAATACATTATAATTGAGCCTATAGCTATGCAAACAACCCCTTCTTCAAACGATGAATATTTATCGGTTGGTGAACTGCTAAAAAAAGAGGCACAAAAAAGAATTTTAGAAACTGATACTAAAAATGCACCTGCCGAGTTGGTTGCCGCCAATTTAGTTGCTAAAGTTTTGGGCAAAAATGCCGAAGTAGAAACCGCTCAAAATGACCAAGGTGAAACAGAAGAATATGCCTTAAACATTGGCGGATTCTCGTTCTCAAGAAAAATTCGAAAATAATTTTTGTTACGTTGTAACTTTTAGAATGGGCTAAGCGTCACATTCAAAAAAACAAATTCAATTAAAAATAAAATAGCCATGAGTAAAAAAATAATCTTTATCCTATCGTTTATAGCAAGTACAATTTTAGTATCAGCACAAAACAATGTTCGAAATTTAGCCGATTTTAATACCCTAAAAGTTTCTTCGGCATTTAATGTTGAATTGATTCAAGGTACTACCAACCAAGTTGAAATTATTGGGGTTCCCGAAGAATATTTAACAAACTTAGCAACAGATGTGAGCGGCAACACGCTGAATATTTATGCTAAAGGAAAAATTAAAGCCCAATCGGACATGAAAATTAAATTAACCTTTTCAAATTTAGAAAGAATTGACATTAGTGGAGCATCTACTTTAAAAAATGTTGGAACACTTTCGTTGAACGATTTTGAAATAAAAACTAGTGGAGCCTCCAACATCGATTTGAATGCAACATCAAAAACTTTTACCTTAAATACCTCAGGTGCTAGCGACGTTAAATTACATGGCACCACTCAAGAGTTTATCATCGATGCCTCTGGAGCAAGTAGTGTAAAAACCAAAGAATTTGAGGCAGATTTTGTTCGGGTAAAAGCTTCGGGAGCTTCAAGCTTATCGGTTAATCCTAAAACCGAAATTACAGGCAGCGTTTCTGGAGCTAGCGATGTTAAAGTTTTTGGAAATCCAAGGGTAAACAACTTAACATCTTCTGGTGCATCGGATATTAGAACTGGCGATAATTTAAAAATTAATAGTGGTACTAGTAAAATTTTAATTGATGGCGACAATGTTACCATTACAGGAGTTGGAGAGAATGATATCAAAGTAATCAATGACACTACAAAAATTAAACTCGGTAGAACTCATATTCTTGTAATAAGTGATTCTATTTCTATTAACCGTAAGCCAAAAAAAAGACGAAACCATTGGGCTGGTGTTGATTTAGGAATTAACGGCTTTGTAAATGGAAGTGGCAATTTCAATTTAAACCATGATGCTTCGTTAGCATTAACCGACCCTGAAAAAGTAACTCAATTTATGGAATTGGATTACAAAAAATCATGGGTGGTTAATGTAAATTTTTACGAGCATTTCTTTAAAATTTACCAACACAAATTTGGATTTGTTACTGGATTGGGCTTAGAGTATAACAACTACGAATTAAAACACAATGTACGTTTAATTGAAGATGGAGGTTCTTATGTTTCTAACAACGTAAATGCTTTTAACGAAAATTATACTTGGGGAATAATTGATACCACAGTAAGTTATTCTAAAAACCGCTTTAAAACCTTTTACATCGACGCTCCTTTTTTGTTTGAAATAAACACTGGTGACCACAAAAACAAATCGTTTCACTTGTCTGCAGGGGCAATTGTTGGTTACAAATTTACTACACGAATGAAATATAAATACAAAGAAGATGGCGACGAACAAAAAGTGAAAGATAATAGTGATTTTAACACCAATCCTTTTAAAGTGAGTTTAACCGCAAGAGCTGGAGTAGGTCGTTTAAACTTTTTTGCCACGTATGCTTTAACCCCATTATTTGAAAGCGGTAGAGGCCCTGAGTTGTATCCTTTTAGTGTGGGTGTTACGTTGTTAGGATTTTAGTTCCTACCCGTCCCGATAACTATCTGGACTTTAAAGGAAACGGGGGGGAAAATTGTTACATTGAATAATTCACAAATTGTTACATTGAGTTAGTTGTTTACCCCCTTATATTTCCCACCTTTTAGTTAGTGCAAATGGAAAGCCCCACAAACTGTGGGGCTTTTTTTCTTTTGGGAACGTTTTGCAGTTATTTTTTCCAAATATTGTTGTAAATCTTTTTGTTCAAACTAATATTAACCCCTATTTGGTGATTGCTTTTCCATGGAAAGTCATCACTTTTACTTGCAATATTTATTAAATATTCGACATTCACTACATCTAACCAACTTAGTCCAAATTTAGGAGAGAAATAAGTAAACATATTATTATTGTAACTACCAGTTTTTACCTCTAAACCCCACATAAAAATTGCATAAGAACTTTGCACACCAATTTTAAACCCGTTAATGTTTAAACCCGAGTTAAAATCATCTTGACTCACAAAATAAGTGGTATAAAGACTTGCAGCACCCCATTGAAGAGCTCTGTTTGAGATGTGCAATACTGAAAGACCTGCTTCAAAATGAAATCCGTTATGAACTCCAAAACCTACTCGTGGTGCAATTGTTGTGAAAAGTTCTTCTTTTTCTTTCTCAGAGTTTTGGGCTAACAATTCCACTGTAAATGACAAGGTCAGAAAAAGTAGTAGTACTTTAATAAAGAGCAACTGTTTGATAAAATTTTTAGCGTTCACTTTAGTAATATTTTAACATAAGTAGTAAAAAATACTACTTATCTAAAATTATTACTAATATATTTTTTAACACTCAATTCTTTTAGCATGGTAATTGTTTACCCCCTTATATTTCCCACCTTTAGTTAGTGCAAATGGAAAGCCCCTGCAGTTCGTGGGGCTTTTTTCTTTGGGTAGCGATTTGCCAAACGCCTGTTATAGCTAATGCCATCTTTCATTTTAAAGTACATTGCTTTTACCTAAATTGCATTGTTCACAAAGAGTTTCAAGATTTTCAATTACAGTTTCTCCTCCTTTGCTCCAAGGATTAATATGGTCAACGTGTAAAATAATATTTGGGTCTTTTGCTGGGGCACGACCACATTTTCTACAAGAAAAAAAGTCTCTTTTAAGTACAGTAAATCTAAGTCTTAAATTTATTCCTCTTGGTGTCCGTTTAATTTTTATTTCTTTTTTAGTTTCTTTTTTTTCAATGATTTTCTCTTGATTTAGTTCAATGATTTGAATTTCATCATTTTCTTCTACATTTTCAGAATTTACATATTCTATAAATTCTTCTAATGCCAATCGCCAAGAACCAAATCTATTTTCATATGAACTTATGTTGTATTTTGAAATGGGGTTCACTACTTCCGCATATTTTGGTTGTCGTCCATAATGTGTCCATAATTCAAGAATATTTTGTAAATACTCCTCTATTGACGTATTATAATTACGTCCTATTTCAAGATTAGCTTTTTTCTTTGCGTTATTCCATCCTCCAAAACGTTTTTGAATAGTTGCACTTCCATATTTACCATATGTTTCATATTCTGTTATGGTAAATTTGGGATTATCCAATTTTTGTGCAACACTAATTAAGTCTTCAATTAGTAATTCTGTTTTTAAAGCAGTGTCTCCATATTCTATTCCGTGAATACTTTTTTCCGTTTCAAGCCCTGCTTTATTCAAAGCTGTTTCCCAATTTCCAAATCGCTTTGTTGCTGTTTGATAATTATATTTTGAACCATTTGCCTTGCAATATTCTCTCATTTTAAGAGAGTGTTTTCCTAAATTATTTGCAACAGTTCTCAAGTCATTGATAATTTCAATGTCAGAAATTTGCTTTCGTAAATCAGTCAACTCGAATTTCATTGTTAGTCGTCTTTGGACATTAACCATAATGAGCAGATATGTGTGCCAGTACACATACCCACCTTATATCTTTTTCAAATGTAATGAAAAAGAAATTTGAAACAAAAAATAACCTGCTGTTGCTGTTGAGATGGTTTTTTTTTACTCTAATCCCAGCATTTATTGTAAGATAAAAAATAAAATACTCTAATAATTTTAAAATGGGTTTTACCCCTATTATTCATATCAGGGTAAAAATTTACAAATATTACCCCAATACTCTTGTTTAGTTAAAATATTACTCCTAATATTGCTATCGGGGTAAATTATATGTATTTTTACCCTGATAATTAAAGCCCATGATTCCTTACGATAGAAACAAACCATATAATCAGTTACCATTACTTCCTCCTCCAGAAGAGAAAATAATTGATACCGAAATTCTCCAAAAATGGGGGTTAGCTAGAGCAGCAATAGCTAAACTTGATGGAATAACTAATACACTCGATGACCCACAGATAATGGTAAATACCATTGTGCTTCAAGAGGCGAAAGAATCTTCGAAAATTGAAAACATAGTAACTACAACTGATGGTTTATACCGGGCACTTTCATTATCATCAACAGATCAAAGAAACGATGCTGCAAAACAGGTCATCAGATATAGAGAATCTTTAATGGAAGGGCTGAATCTTATTCAAGCATCAGGTCAACTTGAAAAAGAAATACTTGTTCGTTTATTCCAAATTATTAAGGACTCGACAGCAGGAATAAGAACAGACCTTCAAGAAGTTTGGTTAACCAAAAGTGGGTCGGATTCAAGAGCTGGAGATAGAGTTTATACCCCTCCTTTAGGTAATAACCTATTAAATGAAAAGCTAGATAACTTGGTGGAGTTTCTTGATGATGACAAAAAATATCCATACGATTCTTTAATCAAAATGATTGTAGCTCATTATCAATTAGAGGCAATTCATCCTTTTATAGATGGAAATGGGCGAACAGGAAGGGTATTTAATGTACTCTATTTAGTGAATAAAGGAATATTGAAGCATCCTGTTGCATATTTTAGTAGATACATTCAACAACATAAAGAAGACTATCAATATCATATAAAAAGTGTAACCGAACGACAAGCGTGGAAACCATGGCTACTATTTATGTTAGATGCTGTGGAATCAACTGCTAATTATACCATTTACAAAATTGAACAAATTAACCAACTTAAGTTAAAAACAATTGCCTACGTAAAAGAGAGAGACCCTAAAATTGATAAAGAATATATTGAAGCAATATTTATTCAGCCTTATATTAAAGCTTTACATCTTAGCGAAAATGAAAAGTACAAAGCAAAAAACAGAAAAACGGCAACATCAATCTTAAATAAACTAGTTGGGTTAACAGTACTTGATCCTCCAAAAAAAATTGGTCGAGAAATTGTTTATATCAATTCGACATTGATTAACCTATTGTCTGACAATGAGGATTAAAATTGCTACACTAACAAATAGCTACTCCCGATAGCTATCGGGACACATTAACCCCTACTCCAAACCCAACATTTTTCGGAGGTATTCATTTTTTTCGTTGAGTTTAACTTTCTCAATAATAGCCATCAACTTGTTTTGTTGTTGTTCTATTTGAACAATGGTTGCTTTTAAGGTTGTTTCTTTTTCAACATCTCCTTTAGCCGATTTTAATTCTTGGGTTAAAACCTCAGCTCTCATGGCATAATTGTTTTCTAAGTCGGCAACTACATTAATGCCTGCCATACGCATCCACCAAGCTTTTTCTTGTGTTGCTAAATCTTCTAAAATAGGAAGAGCTTCGTTAACCGTCTCATCATTTTGTTTTTTAAGGTAATTGCCATACGAACTGATAAACCCATATTTACCCCAGCCCTCTAAACTGTAATATTTTTCTTTAAAAAAGGCATGTTCGGCAGCTCTGCCATGCAATTCATAAACAGCAGCAACAGCACCTACCAGCGAAGAATTGGTTTCTTTTTCAAATTCTTTTGCATATTTCATGGCAGCATCTTTATCAATTGCAGCAAGAGCTTCAAGCGATTTAGAGCTAACTGCATAAGATTCATTTTTTACCCCTTCTGTAAAAAGAGTAGCTAAAGTATTATCGTTGCTAAAGTATTTAGCTAACGCCGAAATAGCTTCACTTTTTATTCTTGTTTTTGGGTCTTCTTTTGCAATTTTAATTAAGGCCGTTTTTACCAATTCTGGTTGAGTTTGAACAACATTTTTTAACGAACGAATGGCAATTTTTCGAATATTTTCATAGTTATCAGCAAGAGCTTTAACAATTATTTCATTGGCAAATGGCTCATTAATACTAGCAAGATTAGTAATGGCTTCATACCTATCCAAATATTTAGGAGCATTTAAGTACATAAAAGCCCATTCGGCAGAGTCGTTTTTATTGTCAACTTTTTCACACAACAATATTTTATCAGCATCAACATTTACCAAGCTCGGTTTGTTTTCAACATTAAAAGTAAAAGTGTTTAGTGCTTCGTTTGCATTAACTTTATAGGTTTCAATTTTACCATTAACATAAATATCAATTTTTATGGGTAATCGATAAAGAGGTGTTTTTGTAAACAATTGCTTTTGTTCGATAGTAACCAATTGTGTTTTTGATGCTTCATCGTAATCATAATTAATTTCTAAAATTGGATGACCACTTGCATAAAACCATTGGTTGAAAAACCAGTTTAAATCTTCGCCCGAAACATCTTCACAAGCCAATCTCAACTCGTGCATTTCCACATCGGTATATTGATGTTTGTTGAGGTAATATTTTAACGATTCAAAAAAAGCATCGTCGCCCAAATAATTTCTAAGCATGTGTAAAATTCTTCCTCCTTTTTGATAGGAATGAGCATCAAACATGTCTTCACGTTTTTCATAATTAAACCTAACCATATCAACTTGGTCTTCCTGTGCCTCTTGTAAATAAACGTTTAAGTCGTTTTGTAAACCATAATCGGCAGCATCTAAGCCATATTTATGTTCGTTCCAAAGGTATTCTCCATAAGTTGCAAACGATTCGTTTAACGGTAAATTCGACCACGATTCGCAGGTAACTAAATCGCCAAACCAATGGTGAAATAACTCGTGAGAAATTACATCTTCTCCAACACTTCCATCCAATAATTCTCTGGTAGTTTGTTGAACAAAATCGCCATGAATTACAGCGGTAGTGTTTTCCATTGCTCCTGAAACATAATCCTTAACAACCACTTGGTTGTATTTTTTCCAAGGATATAGAACGCCTAGTTTGGTTGAAAAGAATTCAATCATTTCAGGAGTTAATCCAAAAATTGCTTTAGCGTCTTTTTCAAATTTTTGATCAACATAATAATCAACTTCTATGTTTTTCCATTTATCTTTTACTACAGCAAATTCGCCAATTGCCATCATAAACAAATATGGAGCATGAGGTTGATCCATTTCCCAAAAATCGGTACGTGTACCATCACCATTTATTTCCTGATGAGTTAAAATTCCATTCGATAAGGTTTTATATTTTTCCTCAATGGTTATAGCAATTTCTCCTGTGCAACGCTCATTAGAAGCATCAATAGTAGGAAACCATGCTGAGTTTGATTCAGTTTCGCCTTGTGTCCAAATTTGTTTTGGTTTGTCTTTTTCAGTTCCGTCTGGGTTAATAAAATACAAGCCTTTATCAGATTTTATGGCATCACTACCACCGGTTTTTAATTCGTTGGGTTTAGCGGTATAATCCACAAATACTTTTAAGGTGTCGTTTCGGGTGTAGGTTTTATCTAAATTAATAGTCAATAAAAGCCCGTCATAAGTATATTTTAAATCAGTATAAGCACCATTGTTGTTCAACTGAACTTTGTTTACATCAAAACCCCTAGCGTTTAATTTTAATGTATTGGTAGCATGAAAATATGGCTTTAAAACCAATTCGGCTTTTCCATACAAATATGTGTTGCCCCAATTAAATTTTACATCTAATTTGGTATGTAATAAATCAAAATATCGTGTGTAAGAACTATTATAAATGGGTTGAGTAGGAATCGTGTTGGGGTTGTTCATCTCAATTACCTGCTCAGGAAGATTAACTGTTTGAGTAGGTTTACAAGCAACCATTAGCAATGCTACTATTGAGAAAAGGAAAAGTCTTTTTATCATGTGTGTTAATTTTATGAAGTCAACAAAGTTGAATAAAAAAATGTTGATATTCAATAAATCTGTGATAAAGGGTTTTATTTCGTGAGGAATACGTTTTTTAAGGATATTTTTTGTAAAATTGAATACCCTAACAAATTAATTATGTTTAATTAGAGTATCCATATGAAGAAATCTATTTTAGTATATATCATTGCTTGTTGTTTCATTTTTTTAGGCAATAATACTTTTGCACAAACTTCTAAAATTGATTCTTTACGAAAGGTTTTAGAAACCACCCACCTTGACACGAACAACATGCTTACCCTAAATGAACTGAGTATTGAACTTTACAGTATTGGCAACTACGAAGATGCTCTTATTTTTGCACAACAATCGAAACAACTAGCCAAAAAATTGATGTTGAAAACTAAAAATAAGGGTATTACAGAACTATTAAAAAAAGGATTAGCTAGAGCTCATAATACCATTGGAAATATTTATAGCGATCAGGGTTTGTATCCTGATGCTTTACAGAACTATTTCACCTCATTAAAACTGAAAGAAGAAATTGGAGATAAAAAGGGAATAGCTTCGGCTTACAACAACATAGGAATAGTTTATAAAACGCAAAATAATTATGCTGATGCATTAAATAGCTATAAAGCATCGTTAAAAATAAAAGAAGAATTAGGCGATAAACAGGGAATAGCTTCTTCTTACAATAACATTGGAAACATATACCATGTTCAAGGTAATTTTCTAAAGGCTTTAGAAAGCTATAGTGCTTCATTACAACTATTTAAAGAATTAGACTTCACCTCTGGCGTAACCTTTTTATACAATAATATTGGAGGAGTTTATTTTAATCAAGCAGAGCAAGAAAAAGATAGTAATAAGAAAAATATATTGTTTTCTAATGCAAAAGATAATTTTAACGCATCATTGGTTCTTTTCGAAGCTATTAGTGATAAGAGAGGTATTGTGGCCAGTTTAATAAACATTGGAACTATTGAATTAAACCAGAAAAATATAGCTAAAGCAAAAGAATATGCCAATCGAGCATATTCTCTTTCAAAAAATGATGAAAGAGGAGAAATTTTAAAGGACATCTATAGCCTTTTAGCCAAAATTGAAACTAGTGCAGGTAATTATAAACTAGCTTTTGAACATTACAAGGTTTTTATTCAACTTCGTGATAGTATTTTTAATGAAGAAAACACAAAAAAAACAGTTCAAATGCAAATGCAATTTGGCTTTGATAAAAAAATGGCTGCTGATAGTATTGCTAATGCCAAAGCTCAGGAGCTAAAAGAAGTAGAAATTGCCAAGCAAAGAGCTGAAATTAAAGTCAAAAAAAATCAACAATACGGTTTATTTGGTGGCTTGTTTTTAGTTATTGTTTTTGCCGGATTTATGTACAATAGATTTACAGTTACCCGAAAACAAAAACAAATTATTGAACTCCAAAAACATGAAGTTGAAAATCAAAAAGAAATTGTTGAGGAAAAAAATAAAGAAATTACCGATAGTATTCAATATGCAAAACGAATTCAAAATGCCATACTTCCACCTATTAAATTTGTAAAAGAACATTTACCTCAAAGTTTTATCTTTTACAAACCAAAAGACATTGTTGCTGGAGATTTTTATTGGCTGGAGACAATTAAAAGTGATGAGTCGAGGGTGTTGAGGGGTGAGAACCCATCACTCAATACCCATCACTCACAACTGGTTTTATTCGCCGCCTGCGATTGTACCGGACATGGAGTACCAGGAGCTATGGTAAGTGTAGTTTGTGTAAACGGATTAAACCGAAGTGTTCGAGAACATGGCATAACCGACCCTGGAAAAATATTGGATAAAACTCGGGAAATTGTTATTCAAGAATTTGAAAAAAGCGATGATGTTGTTAAAGATGGAATGGATATTTCGATTTGTGCATTACAAGGAAATACTCTAAAATGGGCAGGGGCTAATAATCCTTTATGGATAATTCGCCTAGTGCGTCATTCTGGGTTTGACCCAGAATCTCATCAAAAGATTGCGGTTCATCCCGATAGCTATCGGGAGCAAGACAAATACGAGATAATTGAGTACAAACCCAACAAACAACACATCGGAAAGGTAGAAAACCCAAAATCATTTACCACTCATACCATAGAATTACAGAAAAACGATACCTTCTATATTTTTACCGATGGCTATCAAGATCAATTTGGTGGAGAAAATGGTAAAAAATTCAAATCATCAAAATTAAAAGAAATGTTTATTAGTATTCAAGATAAAGATATGAATGAGCAGCAAAAAATTGTTGCTCAAACTTTTGACCAATGGAAAGGAAATTCTCAACAAATTGATGATGTGTGCATCATAGGCGTTAGAATATGATGCAAAAGTTTACCCTGAGTTTATCGAAGGGTGTAATTGGAGTGAGGATATGAACTGGAAAAACATGAATAAACAACTAAAAATTATAACAACATTTACATTGTTGCTCTTAGCACTGCAAAATTGCTTAGCCCAATTTTCTGCCGAGCAACAAAAACAAATGCTTGAGCTAAAAACAATTATTGATGATAAATCGAGCGACGACACAACTAAAGCAACTGCTTATGTTAATTTGGGTGAGTTGTTTGGTGTATCTAACAGGGATTCAATGTATGCCCTATCTGTTGCTGCAAAACAAATTATAGAAAAAGCATTGACAAAAAATCCATCAAAACCTATCACTTATTCACTTAAGGTTTCTTTATCCAGTGCATTAAACAACATAGGATATTTTTATAAAAGTCAAGGGAACTTAACATTAGGTCTTGAATACTATCAAAAAAGTATCAACATACTTGAAGAAATAGACTATAAAATCGGGCTAGGTTCTTCCTACAACAACATTGGTTTATTGCATTATACTCAAGGCAACATTCCTTTAGCGATTGAATACTACCACAAAAGTTTACAACTAAGGGAGAAAATTGGCGACAAAAAAGGTATTGCAGCTGTTTTCAATAACTTGGCTAGTTTGTATAAATCCCAAAATAACATTCCGCAAGCCATCGATTATTATACGAAATGTTTCAAAATTTGCGAAGAAATTGGCGACAAAAAAGGGTTGGCATATTCATACAACAACATGGGAATTCTTCATTTTATCCAAAATGATTTTCCTTCAGCAATTAATTATTACCAAAGAAGCCTTAAACTAAAAGAGGAGATTGGCGACAAAAGAGGTGTTTCGGAATCGTATCACAACATGGCAAAAGTTTATCAAAGTTCCAATTCCACTTCTGCTAAAGAAGCTGACTCTTTATCTGCCTTAGCAATGGAATATTTTTTAAAAAGTTTAGCCATAAAAGAGGAGGTAAATGATAAGGTTGGAATAGCCACAACACTTTCCAGTATTGGGCAATTAGAACTTTCAAAAGGATTACTTAAAAAAGCAAAAACTAACGGAAAAAAAGCCTTAACTATTGCAAAAGAAGTTGGTTTTGTAATAGAAATACAGCGGGCAGCAAGTTTGTTATACGACATTGCATTTCAGCAAGAAAATTGGAAAGAAGCACTTGAAATGAGAAATTTGCAATTGCAAATGAAAGACAGCATAATCTCTGAAGAAGCTATGAAAGTAGCAATCAGTCAACAAGCCAAGTACGAATACGAAAAGCAAAAAGCATTAGATGATGCCGAAAACGAAAAGCAAATAGCTATTGAGCAAGAATCTAAAGCCAAACAAAAGATTATTATCTACTCCATAGCGTTAGGTTTAGGCTTAGTAGTTATATTTTTAATTTTTGTATTTAACCGTTTACAAGTAACCAAAAGACAAAAAATAGTTATCGAAATCCAAAAACAAGAAGTAGAACAGCAAAAAGCAGTAGTAGAAAAAGCTCACGAATTACTCGAAGAAAAAAACTCAGAAATAATTGCCAGTATCCGATATGCCAAACGAATACAAGATGCTTTAATGACTTCACAAAAGTATATTGAGAGGAATATTAATCGGTTGAAAAACAATTAAAAAACAAAAAGCCATGACTCCTATCAAAAACGCATTAATTACAGCATTACTACTTAGTAGCTTTATTTTATGTGCACAAAAAAAAGATAAAGCCATTGCTTCCATTAATACTGATACTGTTCTGGTTTATCTTAATACCATCTGGAAATACCATCAAGGAGATGATATGAATTGGGTTAAATATGATTTTGACGATAGTACATGGGGTACCATAGCTATTGGTCTTGATTTAGACGAAATACCCAAAGAAACCTTTACTGGCAATTGTTGGTTCCGGCAAAAAATAGTTATTGATAGCTCTTTTTTGAATCAACCACTAGGTTTAACCATCAATCATACTGGAGCTTCCGAAATCTATATAGATGGTAAATTAATACACCAATATGGAAAAGTGGGTTTGAATAAAATTAATGAGAAGGCCTATTCACCTGATGCAATTCCTATCGGAATTGTATTTGACCAACGAGAACATCATACGATAGCCATACGGTATTCCAACCATCGTTACCTTGAAAACTATAATCGATACGAAGAAAATAAAGCAGGTGTTTCCATTACCATAAATAAGTTGAATGAAACCATTGCCCAAGAAACCCGAATGCAAAACATCATGGTGTTTACGTTTGTATTATTGTTTGCAATATTGTTTACCTTAAGTTTTGTACATTTTTTACTGTATCTGTTTTATAAAAAACATACCGTTAATTTGTATTATAGTTTGTTTACTTTCTTTTTTTCGTTGTTGTTTTTTTGTACGGTATTACTAATGATAATTCATACGCCATCCCTGCAATTGTTTATAGAATATTATATTTATGTACTTATTCCTTTAATGTTTTTTATGTTTATTACTTTCCTATATGCTTTGTTTTACCATCCATTTCCAAAAATATTTTGGGTATCGGTGGTATTAACCTTTTTTCCGTTATTGTTTTTCTTTGTTAAGGTAGGGTATAATGAAAAGGTAATAACCGCACAAGCACTTTTTATTATTATTGAAGCAGTACGGGTAATTATTAGAGCCATGATAAAAAAAAACAAGGGGGCAAACATATTGGGTGTCGGTATTTTTTCCTTTGCACTTTTTGTTGTCGGAATTATTGTGGTAGTTTATTCAGTAGGAGAAAACCTAAACATTACCATCAGTGGTCCTGTTGGAATTTTATTGGCTTTGCTGGTCACATTTGCATTATTAAGTATTCCTATTTCGATGTCGGTATATTTAGCTAAAGACTTTGCAACCATTAATGCTGCTTTAGAAGACGAAAAAGAAAAATTGGAACAACGAGTGATAGAACGAACAACCGAAGTAGTAGCACAAAAAGAACTTGTTGAAGAAAAAAACTCAGAAATCATTGCTAGTATCCGATATGCCAAACGAATACAAGATGCTTTAATGACTTCACAAAAGTATATTGAACGAAACATGAATAGATTGAAATCCACAAAGTAAGAATTGAAAAAACTCCTTTACATACTGTTTTTAGTCCTACTAAGTTCGCAAAGTTTTTCGCAAACTTTTGCCGATAAAAAATTCTATTTGATAGATAGTTTAAAATTAGAGGTATTGACCAACGATGACCGTGAACTTATTGACAGTTGTTTAACTCTTTACCACCAAACAAAAGAGGATACAAACAGAATTAATGCATTGAATAGCATTTGCGAAAATATGATGCACGATGATTGGGAAAAATATCAATTTTTTCAATACGAATTGATAAATAAAGCATTAAAAACGCATCACTCCAATCTTATTACACAACACTTAAAAAAAGCGTTAGCAAGTGCTTTAAACAATATCGGGCTTATATATAGCAATAAGGGTAATCTTTCTCAAGCATTAATGTATTATCAAAAATCTTTAAAAATTCAACAAGAATTTGGAGAAAATAAAGGTGTTTCAACCACTTTAAATAATATTGGGTTGATTTATAAAAATCAAGGAGACATACCTAAAGCACTAGATTATTACCACAAAGCATTAAAAATTCGAGAAGAAATTGGTGATAAATATGGAATAGCTCAATCATTTAACAACATCGGATTTATCTATAACAATCTAAATAATATTCCAAAAGCATTGGAGTATTTCCATAAAGCATTAAAAATACAGGAAGAAATTGGTGATAAACAAGGTGTAGCTAGATCATTAAATAATATTGGGGCAATATATAAAAATCAAGGAGAAAACGAAAAAGCTATTGAGTATTATCAACAATCTTTGGCAATACAAGAACAAATTGGAGATAAACAAGGAACAGCAATCTCTTTTAACAACATTGGGGTTATTTATAACAATCAAAAAGATTTTGCAAAAGCATTGGAGTATTACAGTAAATCATTAAAAATACAAGAAGAAATAGGTGATAATCATGCTGTTTCATACACTTTAAACAATATTGGAAGTATTGAATTAAAACAAAACAAACTTGAAAGTGCTATTAATTATGGTATTCGCAGTATGGCTATTGCTCGAAAAATAGGTTATCCGGCAAATATTAAGAGTTCAGCAGAGTTATTATATCAAGTTTATGAAAAGCAAGGTAAAGGACTAAAGGCTTTAGACATGTACAAGCTTTTTGTACAGATGAACGATAGTATAAACAACGAAGAAACTGAAAAAGCTGCTGCCCAACAACAAGCCAAATATGACTATGAAAAACAAAAAGCTATTGATGATGCCGAACACGAAAAACAATTAGCCGTTGAACAAGAAGCCCAAGCCAAACAAAAAGTAATAACTTATGCAACAGCTGGAGGGCTGGGTTTGGTGGTTATTTTTTTAATTTTTGTATTTAACCGTTTGCAGGTTACCCGTAAACAAAAAAACATTATCGAAACCCAAAAACTGGAAGTAGAACAACAAAAAGAAGTAGTAGAAAAAGCTCACCTTTTACTCGAAGAAAAAAACTCAGAAATCATTGCCAGTATCCGATATGCCAAACGAATACAAGATGCTTTAATGACTTCACAAAAGTATATTGAGCGGAATATAATTCGTTTAAAGACCTCTAAATAAGACTTAATACATTAAAGATAAATTGAAAATAATACTATATATATCACTAATTATATTGTTTAACTTAAAAAGTTTTGCTCAGGTATTTTCATCCGAAGAACAGAAAGAAATAGATCATTTAAATAGTATTGTAGTTAACAAAACCAGTCATGATACCGCTTTGGCAGGAGCTTATCTTGGTTTATCAGAATTACTTGCTGCTGTTAATATGGATACCGTGCAGCCATTATGCAATAAAACAAAAAAAATAGTTGAAAATGCTTTAACTAAAAACCCTTCCGAAAAGGTAAAACTTAGTTTATATAAATCGTTAGCTGGGGCATTAAATAACATAGGATTTATTTACAAAAATAAAGGAGAAAACACCCAAGCATTGTCAAATTATCTCAACAGCATTAAAATTCAAAAATTAATAAACGATAAAGAAGGCTTAGCAATTAGCTACAACAATATTGGTGTTATTTTCGATAACCAAGGAAATGTTGAAAAAGCTATAGAAAGTTATCATAAAAGTTTAAAAATCAGAGAAGAACTTAACGATCAAAAAGGTATTGCCAACACATTGGTAAACATAGGTTATATTTATGGTCACCAGAACGATAATAATAAAGCCGTTGAATGTTATCAAAAAAGCTTAAAAATTTACCAACAAATAAACGACAAATCAGGTGAAGCCAGATGTTTAAATAATTTAGGGTATATTTATGATGAACAAAATAATACCGAACTAGCTTTAGCATATTACGAAAAAGGCTTGAAAATCCGTGAAAATCTTAACGATAAAAACGGAATTGCTTTCAGTTTAAACAATATTGGTTCGTTGTATAACGAACTAGGAAATATTGAAAAAGCTGAGGAATATTTTACCAAAAGCCTTAAACTATATCAAGAAATTGGATATGTTCAAGGCATTACAATGGGTTTGCACAACACTGGAGGAGTTTATTTTGCTAAAGGAAATATCGCAAAAGCGAAAGAAACAACCCTTCAAAGTCTTTATTTGGCAAAAAAATCAGCGTTTCCAGAAAACATAAGGCGGGCAGCTTTATTGCTTAGCCAGATTTACGAAAAAGAAAACAAAGGAATACAAGCATTAGAAATGTATAAACTACATATTCAGATGCGAGATAGTATTAACAATGAAAATACACAAAAATCAACTGCCCAACAACAAGCCAAATACGAATACGAGAAGCAAAAAACCATTGACGATGCCGAACACGAAAAACAATTAGCCGTTGAACAAGAAGCCCAAGCTAAACAAAAAGTAATAACTTATGCAACAGCTGGAGGGCTGGGTTTGGTGGTTATTTTTTTAATTTTTGTATTTAACCGTTTGCAGGTTACCCGTAAACAAAAAAACATTATCGAAACCCAAAAACTGGAAGTAGAACAACAAAAAGAAGTAGTAGAAAAAGCTCATATATTATTAGAAGAAAAGAATAATGAAATATTAGCAAGTATTAGGTATGCCAAACGAATACAAGATGCTTTAATGACTTCACAAAAATACATTGAACGGAATATTAGCCGATTGAAATCCACAAAGTAATCATTGAAAAAACTATTTTACATATTAATTTTTGTTTTTCTAAATCTATATGGTTTTTCGCAAAAACACACCCCTAACCCTCCCGAAAAATCGGGACAGGCTTCTCAAGAGGGGAACTTTGCTCCTCAAAAGTTTTATTTAATTGATAGTTTAGATTTAGATGCTTTAACCAAAACCGACCGACAATTAATTGACAGTTGTTTAGCACTTTATCATAAAGCAAAAGATGATGCCGGTAAAATAAAACCCATTGAATATATTGTCGAACAAAGTTTAGATGATAATGTGTGGCCCAAATACAATAGATGGCTTTATAAATTTGTGAAACAAAAATTATCAACCCCACAAACCGATAATAACAAACTTTTTTTATTAACCTCCTTAGCAGGTGCTTTAAACAACATCGGATATTATTATGATATACAAGGCAACACTCAAAAAGCACTAGACTTTTATAAAAATAGTTTAACGATAAAGGAACAAGTTGGTGATAAAAAAGGTGCAGCAAATGTATTACATAATTTAGGCTACATTTATCTTCTCCAAGGTAATATTTCAAAAGCATTAGAACTTTTTCGTAAAAACTTAAAACTTAACGAAGAAATTAAAAATAAAGAAGGAATAGGTGCTGCTTTAAATAATATTGGTGGTGTATATAAAAGTCAGGGTAATATTCCTGAGGCATTAGAGTATTACCACAAAAGTTTGCAACTAAGAAGTGAAATTGGCGATAAACAAGGTGTTTCAATTTCATTAAACAACATCGGTGAAATTTATCGTAAACAAGGAGATTTTTTAAAAGCATTAGAATATTATCAAAAAGCATTGAAAATTCAAGAAGAAATTGGACATAAAGAAGGGATGGCAACTTCGCTAAATAATATTGGATCAATTTATATTGCCAAAGGTGAAATTGAAAAGGCTTTGGAATTTTTACATAATAGCTTGATACTTTATGAAGAAATGGGAAATAAAAAAGGGATGGCTTATCCTTTGACTTTAATCGGTGAAATTTATTATTCCAATGGAGATGCAGAAAAAGCACTAGAATATTATCAAAAAAGCTTACAACTGAGAGAGGAAATTGGCGATAAACAAGGTGTTGCCTACGGTTTAAATAACATAGCTAGAGTTTGGTTAAAACAAAACAAGTTAACAGATGCACAAGTTTACGGCGTACACAGTTTAGCTATTTCTCGTGAAATAGGATACCCAGAAAATATAGGAAACGCAGCTGAATTATTAAGTAAAGTTTATGAAAAACAACAGAATGGGATGAAAGCTTTAGAAATGTTTAAACTGTACATTCAAATGAAAGACAGCACAAATAATGAAGAATCTAAAAAAGCTTCCGCCCAACAACAAGCCAAATACGAATACGAAAAACAAAAAGTGATAGACGATGCCGAACACGAAAAACAACTGGCAATTGAAAAAGAAGCCCAAACTAAACAAAAAGTAATTACTTACGCTACTGCTGGAGGTTTGGGCTTGGTGTTTATTTTTTTAATCTTTGTATTTAATCGCTTACAAGTAATCCGGAAACAAAAAAGCATTATCGAAACTCAAAAACTGGAAGTAGAACAACAAAAAGCTGTAGTAGAAAAAGCACATCTTTTACTCGAAGAAAAAAATTCAGAAATCATCGCTAGTATCCGCTATGCCAAACGAATACAAGATGCTTTAATAACTTCGCAAAAGTATATTGAACGGAATATAAAAAGATTAAAATCCACAAAGTAGAATAATGAAAAAACTGCTTTTCATATCAATAGTTACTTTACTAAGTATTAATGGTTTTTCGCAAACTTTTGCCGATAAAAAATTCTATTTGATAGATAGCTTAAATTTAGGTGCATTAACCAATGATGACCGTCAACTAATTGATAGTTGTTTAACCCTTTATCACCAAGCAAAAGATGACACTAATAAAATAAATGCATTGAATATTATTTGCGAAAACATGATGCATGACGATTGGACAAAATATCAGTTTTTATTGTATCATTTTATAGAAGAGACACTATTAAAAAAATATCCTCCACAGGTAAAAAATAAACTCTCCCTTTCTTATGCCGATGCATTAAACAATATTGGTTTTATATTTAAGGGTAGAGGCGACATTCATCAAGCCTTGAAATATTTCAATAAGAGCTTACAAATAAATTATGAAATAAAAAATTTAGAAGGAATTGCAAGTAACTTAATTAATCTCGGTGAGATTTATAGTAATCAAGGAAAAATTCCAATGGCTTTAGAGTATTACAGCAAAAGCATTAATATTCAAGAAAAAATAGGGGATAAAAGAGGAATGTCAATTAATTTGAACAGCATTGCTTTTATTTATAAGAGTCAAAATGAAATAGATAAGGCTTTAGAATTTTTAATAAAGAGTTTGAAAATATCAGAAGAGTTAAATGATAAAGAAGGTATAGCTCAATCATATAATAATATTGGTTTTATTTATAAACAACAAGGAAAATTCACAGAAGCCCTCGAATACTACAATAAAAGTTTAAAGATAAGAGAGGAAATGGAGTTAAAAAGAGGCATAGCAACTTCTTTAAATAATATAGGTGTTCTTTATGAGAGTCAAGGAAAATGGGACAAAGCAATAGAATTCTATACTAAAAGTTTAGCTATTCAAGAAAGTATTAAAAACAAAAAAGGAATAGCCGAATCGTTATACAACATTGGATATATTTATTGGAAACAAAACAAAACAGCAAAATCAACAACTTATGTTCAACGTAGCATAAAATTATCTCAAGAATTAGGTTTTCCAAATCATATAAGTCAGGCGGCTAAACTTTTAAGTAGTATATATGAAAAACAACAGGAAGGTATAAAAGCTTTAGAAATGTTTAAACTGTACATTCAAATGAAGGACAGTATCAATAATGAAGAAACCCAAAAAGCCACCGCCCAACAACAAGCCAAATATGAATACGAAAAACAAAAAGTGATAGACGATGCCGAACACGAAAAACAACTAGCCATAGAACAAGAAGCCCAGGCTAAACAAAAAGTAATTACTTACGCTACTGCCGGAGGTTTGGGGTTGGTGGTTATTTTTTTAATCTTTGTATTTAACCGTTTACAAGTAACCAAAAGACAAAAAAGCATTATTGAAGCACAAAAACAAGAAGTAGAGCAGCAAAAAACGGTAGTAGAAAAAGCACATTTATTATTAGAAGAAAAAAATTCTGAAATATTAGCAGGTATCCGCTATGCCAAACGAATACAAGATGCTTTAATGACTTCACAAAAGTATATTGAACGAAACATGAATAGATTAAAATCTACAAAGTAAGAATTGAAAAAAATCTTCCTCATATTCATTTTTGTAACACTAAACATACATGGTTTTGCCCAATCTTTTTTGACCAAACTCGAGAAAAAATCTTTTCTTGTACTTCAAGATAATCCTAACGAACTTGATAGTATTTTATTTAATGAACTTCTAGAAGTTTTCAGTACAGTTAGACAAGATACTGTTAAAATTAAGGCATTAGAAATAATGTCAAAAGAGTTAAACTTCATCAACAGTAAAACAGATACTACCTCAAAAGACAACATTCGAATAGAATTTTATAATTTATTGGGAGCCTATTACGAAAGCATAAGTAACTACGAAAAAGCATTAAAAGTTTTATACATAGCTAATTCCATAAACAAAAGTAAATTCTACTCCAACGACAAAATTTTTACCTACAATTATTTAGGTTATGTGTATTGGCACAAAAGTGAGTACGATAGCTCATTGTTTTATCACAACAAGGCACTTCAATTAGCTAAAATCCACAGTCTCCACAATAGCAATGTAGCCTTTACTTATTTAATGCTCGGCAACGATTATTATGATATTGGAGATTATGTAAAAACATCAGAAAACTATTTTGAAAGCTTAAAATTATACGAAAAATTGAACAATACAATTGGTCAACTCATGGTTCAAAATAGATTGAGTAAGTTGTATTTTAAACTAAAAGACTTTAAAAGCTCTAAACAACATGTTGAGATTTCGCAGCAGCTAAATAAACCCATTCAATATCATCGAGAGCTAGCAAACTCTTATAACTCACTAGGGAATATCGAAATAGAGATTGGTTCATTAGATTCGGCTTTGTTTTATTTTAGAAAAACGTTGTTGTACTATTTTACAAGTGGCGATATTATTGGGCAATCAATAGCCTCCATTAATTTGGGCGATACTTATTTAGGTTTATACAATAAAAGTAATAATGACACTTATTTAGATTCAAGTTTATTTTACTATCAAAAATCGCTACAATTAAACCGTTTGGTTGACAATAAATTTGGGATGATTTATGGCTATTGGGGAATGGCAGACAACCTGATGAACAAAAAACAAGTTAGTCAAGCTTTAGAATACTATCGAGAAGCATTACAAGTTTCACTTTTAATTAAAGCCAAAAGCGAAGAGTATAATTTGTACTGGAAAATGCACAAGGTTTTTGAATCAACCAACCATAAAGACAGTAGCTACCATTTTTTAAAACAGTATATCAATGTTAAAATGTCGATTGAAAACGAGGAGAAAACAAAAGAGTTTCTTCGTCAAGAAAGCAAGTATCAGATTGACAAACGTGTAGCTGAGGAAGCCATAAAAATGGAACAGCAAAACCTGATTATTGCAGAAAAAAATAAATGGAAAAATTATGTATTAATTGGAGTCGTTTTTATTGCATTAATTCTAATTTATTTGGTGGCTATGTCGATAAAACGAATGAAAATAATTGCTGCAAAAAACGAAATTATTAATTCCATAAACACAGCATTAACCGTTCAAAACAAAGAAATTTTGGGTTCTATCAATTATGCAAAACGTATCCAAAACGCTATACTCCCACCACAACGATTAATTAAAGAGCTGTTACCCAAAAGTTTTGTTTTATACCTACCCAAAGACATTGTAGCTGGAGATTTTTATTGGATGGAGTCTGTAAAAAGTGATGAGTCAAGAGTGATGAGTAATGAGAACCCATCACTCAATACCCACCACTCACAACCGATTTTATTTGCTGCCGCTGATTGCACAGGTCACGGAGTGCCTGGAGCTATGGTAAGCGTAATTTGCAACAATGGTTTAAACCGTAGTGTTAGAGAATACGGGATAACCGACCCCGCCCAAATATTAGAAAAAACACGAGAAATTGTTATTCAAGAATTTGAAAAAAGTGATGAAGATGTAAAGGATGGAATGGACATTGCAATTTGTTCTCTGTCAACTGTTAGTTCGAGTAGCGGATCGTATCGAGAACTAAAATATGCAGGAGCAAACAATCCGCTTTGGATTATTCGCCCGACACGTCATTCTGGGCTTGATTCAGAATCTGTTAAAGAGATTGCGGGTCAATCCCGCAATGACGAAAGTCAAACCAATATAGACGGTAACTTTAAATCCGCCAGTGCTCGGACAAGCTCTCAAACTTCAAACTTTGAACTAATCGAAATTAAACCTACCAAACAGCACATCGGCAAAGTTGACCAACAAAAACCTTTTGTAACTCATACCATTGAATTACAAAAAGGCGACAGTGTTTATATTTTCACTGATGGTTATCAAGATCAATTTGGTGGAGAAAAAGGCAAGAAATTTAAAGCAGCTAAACTAAAAGCTTTACTTTTAAGCATTCAAGAAACAACAATGGAAGAACAAAAAATCATCATCAACAAAACCATTGAATCATGGAAAGGAACTTTGAAGCAGTTTGATT
>CAYJMI010000019.1:0-32713 GCA_964371285.1 uncultured Vicingus sp.
GCGATGCCTATATGTGTGCTGGTGGAATTCCAATTAGAAACAAAAGTAATCCTATAGATATTGTGTTAGCTGGGCTAGAGATACAACGCTACATGCACACCATTCACGAAGAAAACAAAGCTGCAGGAGAAAAACCCTGGCATTTGAGGATTGGTGTTCATACAGGTGAAATTATTGCAGGTGTTGTAGGTATAAAACGTTTTGCTTATGACATTTGGGGCGACAGTGTAAATATTGCCAGTAGAATTGAAGAAGCCAGTGAGGTTGGAAAAGTAAACATTTCTGGAACTACTTATCAATTGGTAAAAGAATTTTTTACTTGCGAATATCGAGGAAAAGTAAAAGCAAAAAACAAAGGTAATATCGACATGTATTTTGTTCATGGAATACGAAAAGAACTCTCCATAAATGGCGAAGGAGTTGCTCCGAACGAGCTTTTCCAAAAATATGTCGATTTACATATTTATAGTGGAATTAATTACCGTAAAGCTGAAAAATATATTGTTGACCGTTTAGAAAAAGAGTTGCCAGATAATCTTCACTACCACGACCTCCGTCACACCTTAGATGTTTGTGCTGCTGTAGAACGTCTTGCTTTAATGGAAGGGGTTTTAGGTGACGATATTTTCTTGCTTAAAACCGCTGCTTTATATCATGATGCTGGGTTTGTACATCAATATTCGAACAACGAAGAAATTGGTGCCGAATTAGCTAAAAAAGTGTTGCCTCGTTTTGGTTATACCGACGACCAAATTGAAGTAATCCATCAATTAATTAATGCCACCAAAGTACCTCAACAACCAAAAAATCATTTAGAAGAAATTATTTGTGATTCCGATTTAGATTACTTGGGAGGTGATGAGTTTTACCCCATTGCCGATAAATTAAAACGAGAATTGATGGAAAGAAATTTTATTTCGAACGATAAGCAATGGGATGAACTTCAAATTAAATTCTTAGAAGCTCATAAATATTTTACCAAAACAGCCATTAAACTCCGTCAAGCTGAAAAACAAAAACGTATCGAAGAAATAAAAGAACGTTTAAAAACGTATGAGTAAAAAAGTTCTACATTTGTAGCAGTTATTTGTAAACTTTCCTTTTTTTATTTAAAAAAGTTTCGATGTCTTCTTTTGTTAAACCCGGTGTTGATATTGACCTTGTCATACATCAACTAAAGCATTATTTACCGGCTCAAGCTCCGTTAAAGGATTTTGTCCATCACAATACTTTACATGCTTTTCAACACCATCAATTTCATGAAGGGCTACAACAGGCATCAACAATTTTTGGCTATCAGGTTTACCTTACTTTAGAGGAATACCGAACGCTTTATTCGAACAAAAAAATCAGTGATGATATTTTAGTCCGTCGAATTGAAATGGCGAAAGGCAAAACTGATTCGTCAGCTGGCGGATGGAAAGAAAAATTAATATCGAAAACCTACGATACCACGTTACACCAAAAAGTTGGGACGCTTCGTAAATTATGGAAATCGGAATACAACATTAATATAAATAAAGTTGTTCATCCGATACTGTTTCGTTTGGTAGGTGCATTTTTAGATCAAGGTATTAGCATCAGCTCCTTTCCATTTCATCAACACCATTTTTTAGATGGAATTCGCCAATTAAACAACAGCAGTGTAGTTAAACTTTTTAAAAGCAAACGTGTTTCCGAATTACTCAACCAAAAGGAAAACTTACTGGAAACTTTGCTCCACATGGTGGTTGGCAACAAAAAATACTACGAACATTATCTTTACGACCAGCAGTTTGCCCATCCTGGTTGGTCGGGAATGGTTTCGATTTTAGAAGATGCTCCTTCGAGTTTGCTCGATAAAAGAAACATTACCATAAAAGATTTTATTATCCTCGAATTATTAATAGAAATTGATGTGTTAGACCAGAAATTTGGCGTAAACTGGAAACCACTTGCTCATCAATTAGCAAAACGCATCGAACCCTATTTTAACCACCATAATTACCATGAACTTTTTGATGTTTATGCTTTGTGGCAGGAAGCATTTGAATGGACATACTACGATGAAGTATTAAAAGGTTTGCAGCTACAAAACGATGAAATCATTGAAAAAAAACAAATTAGTTTTCAGGCAGTTTTTTGTATTGATGATAGAGAATGTTCCTTTCGAAGACACCTTGAAAAACAAGACAATCAATGTGCAACATTTAGTACGGCAGGTTTTTTTAACATGGCCTTTTATTTTCAACCAGAACAAGGTAAATTTCATACCAAACTATGCCCTGCACCACAATTTCCGAATTACCTGATAAAAGAAACCGAAGCAAAAAAACGCCATTCAAAAGATGCTTATTTTAACAAACACACCCACGGTTTTTTTGGCGGATGGGTTTCTGCCCCTACCATGGGTTTTTGGTCGGCAATAAAACTAGCCAAAAGCATTTTGTACCCCACACAAACTGAAGCTCTTATTTCTTCTTTCAAACACATGGATAAAAATGGGAAATTATCCATAGAAACAATTACTCCTATTAAAAAAATAGACCACCTGCAAGTAGGGTTTACCATTGATGAAATGGCAGAAAAAGTACAAGAATTATTAAAAGGTATCGGATTAGTGAACGATTTTGCTCCGTTAGTTTACATTGTCGGACATGGAGCCAGTAGTGTAAATAACACCCACTATGCAGGGTACGATTGTGGTGCTTGCAGTGGTAGAGCCGGCTCGGTAAATGCCAGAGTGGCAGCAAGTATGGCAAACCATATTGAGGTACGATTAAAATTGAAAGAAAAAGGAATTTTAATACCCGAAACTACTCAGTTTGTTGGTGGTTTACACGACACTACCCGTGATGAAATTGAGTTTTATGACGAAGCTATTTTATCGCCAACCAACCAACATTTACACCAACAAAACATCAATACTTTTACCCATGCACTTGACGAAAATGCAAAAGAACGTTCACGCCGGTTTTTGATGATTGATTCTAAAGATGATGCAAAAAAAGTTCATGAAACGATTAAGCTCCGCTCTTTATCATTGTTTGAACCCCGTCCGGAATGGAACCATGCCACCAATGCTCTTTGTATTATCGGTAAAAGAGAAAATAATAAACACTTGTTCCTCGACCGCAGGTCTTTCTTAAATTCTTATGATTATGCTATCGACACCGACGGTAAAATCCTGCTGGGGATACTTAATGCCGTTGCCCCGGTTTGTGGAGGAATTAATCTGGAATACTACTTTTCGAGAGTAGATAATTACCGCTTAGGTGCTGGCACTAAACTACCACATAACGTAATGGGATTAATTGGTGTTGCCAATGGTATGGATGGCGATTTAAGAACCGGATTACCTAAACAAATGATTAACATTCACGACCCCTTACGGTTATTAGTAACCGTTGAGCATTTCCCCAATGAAGTACTAAAAATTATTCAAATCAATCCGTCAACTTACGAATGGTTTATTAACGAATGGATACATCTGGTGGTCATTCATCCTGATAACAAAGAACTTTTTGTATTTAAAAATGGTGCTTTCGAAGAATATCAGCCTTTAACCACCACCATTAAAAAAGCCGATAATTTGGATAAGATTTTTGAGTGCGAAGACGAAAATTTACCCGTTTATCATTTTAATTAACTGGCAATGGAAACGAGTTATGTTATTTTAAATTTTATTTTAATCCCTTTTTTAGGGTTTATTTCGAGTTTGCTTTTTTCTAAAAAAAATGAAATAGCACTTTCAAGAATTGCCATTTATACCACAGCATTTCAATTCTTGACGGTGGTAAGTTTTATTTTTTATTGGCTAACAAGCGGGTCTCCCATTGTTAATCTAAAAGAAACCGTTATTTACCAATCAAAAGAATATGAATTTTTTATTGATTTTTATTTCGACAGCGTAACAGCCGTTTATTTGTTTGTCGGAAGTTTTGTTACTTTTTTAATTGCCCGATATAGCCGTACTTACATGCACTTGGAAAATGGTTACAAACGATTCTTTAACACCATTTTATTTTTCTATCTGGGATATAATTGGACGGTATTGTCAGGGAATTTCGAAACACTGTTCGTTGGTTGGGAAATTCTGGGAATATCTTCCTTTTTATTGATTGCGTTTTATCGTGAACGTTATTTACCCGTTAGAAATGCCGTAAAAGTTTTTTCTATTTACCGTATTGGCGATATTGGAATTCTAGCAACCATGTGGGCAAGCCATCATTTATGGCACGAAAATATTACCTTTTTAAAATTAAATGACCTGTCGTTGGTTCATCAACATTTAGAAGGACAAACCAGTTCTGCCATTTTTATTGGCGTTGCTATTTTAATTGCAGCAGCAGCAAAATCAGCTCAACTGCCATTTTCGTCGTGGTTGCCACGAGCCATGGAAGGGCCTACCCCATCGAGTGCAATTTTTTATGGCTCTTTATCGGTGCATTTTGGCGTGTTTTTATTGCTAAGAACCTATCCTTTTTGGGAAGCTCAACCTGTGGTTAAAATTTTAATTATTTTGATTGGTCTTGCTACTGCCGTCATTTCCTTTTTTATTACAAGGGTGCAATCCACCATAAAAACACAAATTGCTTATGCTTCCATTACTCAAATAGGTATAATGTTTATTGAGGTGGCTTTAGGTTTTCATACCTTAGCATTGATTCATTTTGCAGGCAATGCCTTTTTAAGAACATATCAGTTATTGGTTTCTCCATCGGTGGTAAGCTACCTTATTCGCGACCAATTCTACCATTTTGTATCACACAACGGAAATGGAAACGAAGGTTATTATAACCGTTTTAAAGCGACTATTTATGTGTTGTCACTCAAAGAGTGGAACCTCGATTATTTTATGAGTAAATTTATTTTTAAGCGACTAAAAAATACCGGTAAATATTTAAACTTTTTAACTCCGAAAAACTTACTTTTTTATTTTATTCCCGTTTATTTTATTGGCGTATTTTTTTATTTTAATCAAGTTAATTTATCGCCAAAAATTAAAGAATACCTTCCCGAAATTATTGCTTTTGTAGGTTTAATAATGGTTTTAAAATCATTCTCCGAACGAAATTTTCCTCGTTTAGCCTGGTTGCTGGTTTTATTTAACCATTACTGCGTGGCTCTTGCAGTTTCGTTTAACGAAGATTTTGATTTTAGTCAGGTGTTAATTTACCTTACAGGAGTTACTGTTTCCGGAATAATTGGTTTTTTATGTATTCATCACTTAAGAACCAACGAAAAAGAACATTCCGATTTGAATCAATATTACGGTTATGTAAAAAAATATAAAAAACTTGCTCTCGCTACCTTTTTGTGTTCGCTTGGTTTAATGGGTTTTCCAATTACACCTTCGTTTATTGGCGAGGATTTAATTTTTAGTCACATTCATCAAAATCAATATTTACTGGGGTTGTTTAGCTCGCTGAGTTTTATTA
Source organism: uncultured Vicingus sp. (assembly GCA_964371285.1). Taxonomy (GTDB): domain Bacteria; phylum Bacteroidota; class Bacteroidia; order Flavobacteriales_E; family Vicingaceae; genus Vicingus. The sequence goes on from CAYJMI010000019.1 coordinate 5,421, forward strand.
TTGGTGGCATTGCTTTAATTCGATTATATGCCCGACTTTTTCTTGGCACTTATTATCAACCCAATAAATCGAATCCGCTTAAATCTTCGTAATTATTTTGAGTAAACTAAAAAAATATTTGAGCTATGTCTACCCTATTATAGAAAAAAAAATATTAGGTGAACATGGCTCACTTTTAGAATTATTGTGGGTAAATGGTGTATTAACGCTAAACACTCATAATGCCAATTATTCCTTTGGAAGCATGTATCAAATATTTAAAAATGCTTTTAAACGTTTTAAATTTAATCCATCGAGTCATCATACTATTTTAATTTTAGGATTTGGTGCTGGATCATTATATCAAATTCTTCAAAAAGATTATCGTTTTAAAGGTAAAATTGTAGGTATTGAATTTGACCAAAAAGTGATTGATTTGAGTCGAAAGTATTTTAATATACCTCCATCAAGTTCAAATCTTGAAATTATTCACGCTGATGCCTTTTCATTTCTCGAAAATGGAACAACCACTTTTAACACCATTATTATAGATTTATTTCTCGACCTTGATGTGCCTGAAAAGTTTTTAAAACAACCTTTTTTTGAGCTTTTAAAAAATAGAATGGAGGCAAATGGGCAAGTATTTTTTAATATTATAGACAATTCGGCTCAACAAACTATTTTATCGAATACAAAAAAAATAATAGCTAAAATAGGGTTGAAATCTGAAGTATTTACACAAAAAATGTACGATAGTACCAACCATGTTTTTAAAATTTATTCCTAAATTTAATCTACTAAAATCATCTTAAAAAAAGTTAACTTTGCAAAACTTTCAAGGCTAAAATTTTAAAATGAGCGATGCTATAAAACACGAGTGTGGAATTGCAATGGTTAGATTGTTAAAACCACTGGATTACTACATTAAAAAATACGGTTCTGTTACTTACGGAATTAACAAAATGTATCTTTTAATGGAAAAACAACACAACCGTGGGCAAGATGGTGCTGGACTTGTAAATATTAAATTTGATGTAGAACCTGGTCAACGTTACATTAGCAGATACCGTTCAAATACTCCTCAAGCCATTAAAGAAATATTTGAAAAAATTCATGCGAAATTTGAAAATGTATATCAAAAATCGCCCGAAAAGTTAAAAGATGCTTCTTGGCTAAAGAAAAATGTTGCTTTTTCGGGTGAATTATTTCTTGGGCACTTACGCTATGGAACGTATGGCGGAAATAGCATTGAACAATGCCATCCTTTTTTACGTCAAAACAACTGGATGACTCGAAATTTAGTTGTTGCAGGAAACTTTAACTTAACCAATGTTGATGAACTTTTTAATCTGTTGGTTTCTATTGGTCAGCATCCCAAAGAAAAATCGGATACGGTTACTGTGATGGAAAAAATTGGTCATTTTTTGGATGTAGAAAATCAAGAACAATTCGATAAATTTAAAGAACAAGGGTTTTCCCATCAAGAAATATCTACACTTATTGCAAAAAATTTAGATGTTAAAAAAATATTAGTCAACTCCTCATTAGATTGGGATGGTGGCTATGTTATGGCTGGTTTATTGGGTCATGGTGATGCTTTTGTATTGAGAGATCCATCAGGAATTCGTCCTGCCTTTTATTATAAAGATGACGAAGTGGTGGTGGTAACATCAGAACGACCAGTAATACAAACTGCCTTTAACGTGCCGATAGAAACTATTCACGAAATTAAACCAGGTCATGCTCTTATCATTAAAAAAGATGGTAAAGTAAGCGAAGAAATGGTAAAAACACCTCTCAAAAAAACACCTTGTTCATTTGAGCGAATATATTTCTCAAGAGGCTCTGACAAAGACATTTACAAAGAGCGTAAGCAACTGGGTAGAAACGTTTGTGACCAAGTGTTAGCCACTATTGATACAGATTTAAAAAATTCTGTTTTTTCATTTATTCCAAATACTGCCGAAGTGTCCTTTTATGGTTTAATGAAAGGTTTACAAGACAAATTGAATGAAATAAAATTGGAAAAAATAAAAGCTTTGGGCAATCATCCTGCCGACAATGATTTAGCAGAGATCTTAGCCCTAAGAAACCGTATTGAAAAAATAGCCATTAAAGATGCAAAACTTCGCACATTTATTACTCAAGATAATAATCGTGACGACCTTGTGGCTCACGTTTATGATATTGCCTATGGTACGGTTTATCCCACTGATAATTTAGTAGTTATCGATGATTCTATTGTTAGAGGAACCACGTTAAAACAAAGTATATTAAAAATATTAGACCGTTTAAATCCTAAAAAAATTGTGGTAGTTTCATCTGCCCCACAAATTCGTTACCCCGACTGTTATGGGATTGATATGGCAAAATTGGGAGATTTTATTGCTTTTTCTGCAACCATTGAATTGCTTAAAGACACTAAACAGGAACATATTATTAATGATGTTTACGATAAATGTAAATCACAAGAACATCTTCCAAAAGAGCAAATTATAAACCATGTAAAAGACATTTATAGACCTTTTACTGCAGAAGATATTTCAAAAAAAATCTCAGAAATATTAACACCTGAAGGCATTAAAGCAAAAGTGGAAATCATTTTCCAAACCATTGAAGGATTGCATGATGCTTGTCCTGACCACAAAGGCGATTGGTATTTTACCGGAAACTATCCAACTCCAGGTGGTAACAAAGTAGTTAATCAAGCCTTTATCAACTATTTCGAAGGAAAAAACCAACGAGCGTATTGAAAGTAGAGACGTATAATTATATGTCTCTACTCAATATAACTCAGTTTCATCATATTTGCTTGACCTTTTTCGGAAATCGGCACACTGGCAATATTTATAATCAAATCTTTGGTGTTTACAAAACCTTCTTTTTTAAGAATGTACTTAATATCGGCAATGGTATGGTCGGTACTTACATATTTATCGTAATAAAAAGCTTTTACACCCCACACTAAACTTAGCATATTTAAAATAGACTTGTTTCCTGTAAAAACAAAAATCCAGGCTTTTGGTCTAAAACTAGAAATTTTGAATGCTGTATAACCCGAAAAAGTCATGGTAACAATTGCCTGTGCATTTACCCGTTGGGCCAAACGACAAGCATTAAAACAAATGGAATCGGTAATGTATCGGTCATGATTATCTTCCTCAGGAGCGAATTCATAGTTGTAAACACTTTCGTGCGATTCTACATCGTTAATAATTTTAACCATGCTTTCAATCACTATAACAGGGTGTTTTCCAACAGAAGTTTCAGCACTAAGCATAACTGCATCAGCTCCATCCAAAACAGCATTGGCAACATCAGTTACCTCAGCTCTTGTGGGTGTAATGTTTTCAATCATACTTTCCATCATTTGAGTAGCAATAATTACCGGTTTACCGGCTTTCATACTTTTTTTAACCAACATTTTTTGGATAAGTGGCACTTGCTGAAAAGGTATTTCTACCCCTAAATCGCCTCTTGCTACCATTATTGCATCGGTTATTTTTAAAATATCGTCGATTTCTTTTATAGCTTCTGGTTTTTCAATTTTAGCAACTACTCGAGCATCGCTTTTTGCTTCAGTAATTAAATGTTTTAGTTCAATAATGTCTCTTGCTGTTCTCACAAATGAAAGCCCAATCCATGGAATATTCATTTTTAAGGCAAAGTTTAAATCTTCAATATCTTTAGGTGTTAAACAAGGCAATGATATTTTAGTGTTTGGAAGATTTACTCCTTTGTTTGATGATAATTTACCGCCATGAACAACAGTTGCAATCACTTCATCTTTTTTGTTGGTGGATTTAATCACCAAATTTAATTTACCATCATCAAGCAATATAGTTTCTCCTGGCGAAACATCTTTAGGGAAATTTTGATAACTGATATACACTTTAGTTAAGTTGCCAACACATTTGGTTGAAGTAAAAATAATGTCTTTACCATTTTCTAAAATAATTCCATTGTTTTCAATTTCACCAACCCTGATTTTTGGACCTTGAAGATCGGCAAGAATAGCCACATTCAACTTTTTTTCGATGCTAATTTCACGAATAATGTTAATCGTTTTTTCGTGATCATCGTAGCTTCCGTGCGAAAAATTTACTCGACAAACATTTACTCCTGCTTCAATAATTTGTGTTAGCACTTCTTTTGTTGATGTTGCGGGTCCAAGTGTTGCTACTATTTTGGTTTTTTTTGTCTGCATTAGAATATTAAATTTTGTTTAGATTTTAAGGTATCAACATCTATTTTATAGGCTGTCAACACAATTTGTAAAGTGCTTATTTTTTGTAAAATATCATCAATAATATCGTCGTTGGTAGCTCCCTTTAACAACAAAAAATAATCGATAGTTTTATGTTCAGGAATTAAAACTCCTTTATTACTTCGATTTGAAATTAAGTAATAATCCATGAAATTTTCTTCATCAATATACTCGTAAAGAGCATAATTTCCTTGGGTCTTTTTAGAATCAATGTCTAAATCCTCCTTTCGAACAAAATCAACTTCTAAAAGCTTGTTAAATTCATAACAAAGTTTGTAATCTTTAGCATGACAACTAATTCCTATCAAGCTAAAATCATAATCTTCTTCTATGTTTAAAGTGAATTTCGACATTACGTTTGCAAAGATAGGAAGGAATAACAATCTAAGAGATAATATACTCAAACTTATTAGCTTTTTGGAAGAAAAGATTATTAGTTTGAGTTATGTCGCAACCTAAATGTTTTTTATTTTTCGGAAATCCATTTAGTAGCGGTATAAAAGGTTTTTTCGTTTAGATTATATTATTTTTGGGGGAAATTTCAGGTTGCATAGTTCAATGGATAGAATAGTAGTTTCCTAAACTGTAGATTCGGGTTCGATTCCCGATGCGACCACTTTAGATGGTTCTTTTTATAAAGGGCATTGTCAAAACATTCAAGAACGGCTAAAATAACACAATAGCGGGTTAACAGTTTCGATAAAAATACCCTTTGAAATAATACAATTAGTGCATCTACGTGTAGATGCACTAATTGTATAACTTATTTCGTGATAATTACTTGTTCTACTCCAAAAGATTGGCTATCTCTTATTTTTACAAAATAAATTCCACTACTTAAATCAGTAATATCCAGTCGTTCAATTTGACTATTACTAGTAACTAAAACCTCTTTTGAAATAATCAGTTGCCCAATAGGGTCTATTATTTCAATAATTCTATTACCACTCGATACAACATTTTTAAATGAAATAGTTAAATCATTTGTTGCAGGATTTGGATATAAAGAAAATAAATTATTTTGTGAAAAACTTATTACCCCTGTAATTACTCCACCATTATCTACAATGTTTGAACGACTTGCAGAATAATTTGTTGTTTTAGTAGTAACAGGACTACATCCTGAAGGATTAATTGCTTCAATCTGATAATAAACATACCCTATTGGAGGTGACAAATCAGTATATGAACTGTTCGTTGACGCAAGACTAGTTAATAACGTCATATTTAAAGGGGTTGTACCTCGATAGATGTTATAAGTACCATAAGTGAACCCTTCATAATGATTCCATAATAAATTCCATGAATTTCCGACGCCTTGATTAATTGTTAAATGAATTGTTTTATGATAATCGCTTAAAAGGGTTATTACACCACAAGTGTCTTTAATTGCAAGTTCATAGCGATAGGCCTGCTGGGCTGGATTTGAATTAACATCTATAAATGCACTAAAAGCATTGTAATCTACTACACCTATTCTATCATATTGATTTGCAACTATTCCTTCTTTATACACAATAAATGAATCTATTTGAGTAGTAACAGGAGGTTCCCAAATTATCATATTATTATTTGTTGCACTATCAACACCTACTATACAAATTACAGGTGAAGCCATTGCAGAAGCATTTAATGAATAATTTGCAGTAGATGTACATGAGCTGCCACCAGTAGTTACAGAAACACTATAAATTCCAGATGAAGTAGCATTAATGTTTTGGGTTGTTTCTCCTGTATTCCACAAATAAGAAGTGTAACCTGAAGATGCATTTAAAAATACATTACCACCTCCACACAAATTAATATTCCCAGTTTGTGTAATAATAGGTGTAGCAGGAGCACTTGTAAACGAAAGTACTACTGTTTGTGAAATCACAGAGCAAGAGCCATCACTTATTGTTACAGAATAATTTCCACCAACAGTTGCATTATATGTTGATGCAGTTGCACCACTTATAATAGATCCATTCAAATTCCATTGATAAGTATATGAAGCTGAAGTGTTACAAGTTAATAATAAGGTATCTCCATTACATTTTGATGTGCCTTGAGGCGTTGTAATAATAGCAGTTATGGAACACCCTGTTCCTCCTGTACAAAAAATATATCCTCCTTGAAATAATGTATTTGAACACCCCGTGGTGTTGCTAACAGCAACTAATGTTACGTCATAATTTCCATTATAAGCATAAGCATGAAATACTGTCGCATTATTATTTTGTGTACTTGTTCCATCGCCCCAATACCATGTAAAAGTATAATTTGATAAACTAGGAGTGGAGTTAGTAAACTGAGCAACAAATGGTGGTGATGTTAATAATTGTTGAGTTGCAGAAAAAGCCAAATTAAAATTTGATGGATTAACTACAACCGTTGCAGTATCTGATCCAGAACAACCATTTGCAGTTGTCATAGTAACATTATATGTCGTTGTTGAAATTGTTGTTGTGGTGACAGAAGCTCCTGTTGTTGCTGATAAATCTGTTGCAGGTGACCACAAATATGTTACTGGTGTAACATAATTTCCAACAGGAGCAGCAGTTAAAACACCACTGCCTGAACAGGTAATGGCAATATCATTAACAGTCACTACCACCGGGCCTACAATAATATTGATAGAATCTATTCCCGTGCAACCATAAACAGAGTCTGTTGTTGTTAATTTATACATAGTAGTTGTGGCAGGGGTAACAGTTGGGCTTGAAATATTTGCATCATTTAATCCTGTCGAAGGAGTCCAATTATAATTGATGTGGTTACCAGCTCCTCCCGTCCAGGTTCCTGTTCCAGCCAAAGGCAAAGAGCTTCCTAAACATGTATTGTATGAAACAGGACCAGCATTACTTGTTGTAATAGGAGAAGTAATTGAAACTGCATCTGATGCTACACAGCCATTAGGACTAGTAACAGTACAAGTATATGTAATATTAGCTGTTGGGGTTATCACAGGGTTTGCGGTTGTGGATCCTGTCATATTTGTTGTAGGAGACCACAAATACGAAGAAATATTTGTTCCTGTTGCCTGTAAAGTATCTTTTAAAGTCCGACAAACGGCATGATCTACTCCAGCATTTACCGTTGGTGCAGGATAAACCGTAACAACAACAGTATCTTTTCCCTTACAACCATTAGCAACATCAGTAACTGTAACATAATAACTTGTAGTTGTTACTGGGCTAACATTTATACTTTGAGCCGTTGAGGAATTGCTCCATAAATAAGTATCTCCCCAACCACCACCTCCTGGATTGGTATTATTCACAGTTAATGCACTTGGTGCAGCCGTAGGGCATCTACTTACTGCAGAAGGAGTAATAACCGCTATTGGTTCATCTATAGTGTATAAGTAAGTTATGTCGCCAGCAATTGAAGCAGGACTTGATGATAATACACGGAGATAAATATTATATGTAGAATTTGCGGGAGGAATATAAACATTAAAAACTCCTGAACCACTTGTTGTCATTGTTCCTAGTGTAATTGGAGTTGTAAATGCTCCACTAGTGGTATTATCCATTTGTAGCGTAAAAACATTCCCCGCATTGTAATTCATCGTTGGAGCAAAACTAACAAGTAATGAATCGCCCCCATCTGCACCTGTTGAGATACAAAAATCTGTACCTGCAGTCGGGCTCATCATAAGTACACTTGATATTTTTTCTAAAAGAGCACTATTCCAAGATATTGATGTTAAAGTGGAATCCCCAAAACCAAGATTCGTTCCCTTAAAATATCCTGCAGCATAAATATTTCCATCTTTATCAAAAGCTATCGCTTTATTTCTAAGCGAAGTAACCGATCCACTTGGATACGACTGCCAATCGAATATACCTATACTACTGTACTTGAATACCGAATTATCATTAGAGACAACTACATTCCCATATTTATCAAAATCGATAGCATTATACGTCGATGCACCTGCATTAGGAGCTTGTTTTGCCCAAACAGTTGTATAAGAATTAAGAGTTGCTTTTTCTACAAAGCCATAAGAAGTAGTTCCTGATCCTGTTAAAACTACCTGATTACTCCAACTATCATATCCAATAACCCAATTTGCCTTTCTGAAACTTCCACAAATATAAAAATTGGTGCCAGCCGTATTACTTTTTACTCCATACACATAATCGTTACTAGTGCCTCCATATCCTTTGTATTTATTAATGGTAGTTCCAGAACTAGTAAATACCAATACAAAACCATCCACTCCTCCAGCATTCAACATGCCAATAGCTGGGGTACAACTTAAGTTTCCAGTATAGTATCCAGAGGTATATAACATATCGTTATTATCAAAACTTACACCTGTTCCAGTAACAGTAGTAGCAGAGAATTTCTTTTCGAACAATTTGGCTCCCAAGCTATTATATTTTAATACATTAAAATAGAGATTATTTGATTGATCTCCAACAACAGCAAAGTTTCCATTACTGTAATTTACTGCAATTGCCCTTCCGTAATCATTTGTAGTATTCCCTTCTCCTATTTTCATAAGCAAGGTTCCATTATTATCAAGTTTTGCCACAAAAATATCATAACCTCCTAAAGAAACTAACGAATCAGTTGGAGTAAAAAACATTGTACCTGAAAAGTCTCCAGTAATAAACAAGTTACCACTATTATCAACAGTAATACCATATCCATCATCAATACCAGTCCCTCCAAAACTTTTTGCCCAAAGAAAATTTCCAGACGAATCTGCTTTTGTTACAAAAACATCTTTGTTTCCCCTCGAATAGATTAGATTACTTCCAAAATAGGCAGTATCAATGAAGGTGCCTATTGTATAGGTATTGCCTGATGAATCAACACAAACACCATAAGCTTCTTCTATATTACCATCTGGTGAATATGATTCTGTTGCCCAACGTATAGCTTGAGCATTTAATTGCAAAAATGAAATAGTAATTAGTGCAAATAGGAGTATAATTTTTTTCATAGAATAAATTGGATTTAGGGTTTGAAAATCAAATATAGTATTTTATTATTAAAGTATCATCTTTTGTAAACATTTGGTTCTGCCTTACTTAATTATAATCTGAAGCAAAAAATACAATTTTATTACTGGAGTTTCAACATTCTGTAATGCTGTTTAAGGTTGAATTCAGTCTAAAGAAATTTAGAAAAATATTGTTTTTCTCAACGAAATTGAGGATAACGAATAATAAATATTTTATCAAATAAATCTTAATTACTACATTTTTCAACTAAAATTATTGTGAAAATTTCGATATTTTATCCAACTTTGCACTCCATTTCCATTCTAAAACAGTTTAAAAAAACATAAAACAATGAAAAAAGTAAAAATTAGTGTATTAGCGTTATCCATGCTGTTTGGTACAGCATTGTTAACATCTTGTGGTGGTTCGGAAGAACAAAAAGAAACTACAACAGAAACAGTAACAGAAGAAGTTGTTGCAGAGGCTCCAGTTGCAAAAGATGGTGCTGAATTCTACAAAACAAGCGGATGTGTTGCTTGCCATCTAGTAGATAAAAAATTGGTTGGTCCAGCTATTCTTGATATAGCTGCTGCTTATGCAGATGAGGCTACTTTAACGAAATTTTTAAAAGGCGAATCGGCTGCAATAGTTGACCCAGCACAAGCTGCATTAATGACACCTCAAGTTGAAATCACTAAAAAAATGACTCCAGAAGATTTACAAGTTATTGTAAGTTATATTATGAGTCATAAAAAATAAAGCTGGAAGCTAGAAGACGGAAGTTTGAAGTAGGTGATGTACCTTTCTTCAAACTTCCGTCTTCGGTCTTCGGTCTTCCAACTCTATTACATCATTCCACCCATTCCGCCGCCCATTCCGCCCATGTTAGGCATTCCAGCACCTTCTTCGGCTGGTTCGTCAGTAATTACACATTCGGTAGTTAACAACATGGCGGCAATTGAAGCCGCATTTTCTAAAGCTACTCTAGTAACTTTAGTTGGGTCGATAACTCCAGCAGCATACATGTTGGTATATTCTTCCGTTCTAGCATTGTAACCAAAATCGCCTTTTCCTTCTCTTATTTTTTGTACTACCACAGCACCTTCGCCACCGGCATTAATTACAATTTGACGCAACGGTTCTTCTAAAGCTCTTCTTACAATAGCTATACCTGTATTTTCGTCTTCATTTAATCCTTTTAAACCAATCAAAGCACTTTCTGCTCTAATTAGTGCAACACCACCACCAGGTACAATTCCTTCCTCAACTGCAGCACGAGTAGCAGCTAAAGCATCATCAACCCTGTCTTTTTTCTCTTTCATTTCTACTTCGGTTGCAGCACCAATGTACAATACAGCCACGCCACCAGCTAATTTAGCTAATCGCTCTTGTAATTTTTCTTTGTCGTAGTCAGAAGTAGTAGTTTCTATTTGAGCTTTAATTTGAGCAACTCTTCCATCAATAGCTTTTTTATTACCAGCACCACCAACAATGGTCGTGTTATCTTTGTCGATGGTTACTTTTTCAGCAGTTCCCAACATTTCTAACGTAGCATTCTCTAATTTAAATCCTTGCTCTTCTGAAATAACAGTACCTCCAGTTAAAATCGCAATATCTTCTAACATGGCTTTTCTTCTGTCGCCAAAACCAGGAGCTTTAACTGCAGCTACTTTTAATCCACCTTTTAAACGGTTTACAACCAAAGCAGTAAGAGCCGTTCCATCCACATCTTCAGCAATAATTACAATACCTCTACCCGATTGAGCAGCTGGTTCTAACACTGGTAAAAGTTCATTTAAGTTCGAGATTTTTTTATCGTGAATTAAGATGTATGGGTTTTCCATTTCTGAAATCATTTTTTCTACATCGGTAACAAAGTAAGGCGATAAATAACCTCTGTCGAATTGCATACCTTCAACAATCTCCACTTTAGTATCGGTTCCTTTTGCTTCTTCAACAGTAATAACCCCTTCGGTTTTAACTTTTTCCATGGCAAGAGCAATTAAGCTTCCAATAGTTTCGTCGTTGTTGGCAGAAATGGTAGCCACTTGACGAATTTTCTCGTTGTCGGAACCCACTTCTTTCGAAATCTTTTTTAATTCACCAACAACAGCAGCAACTGCTTTGTCAATCCCTCTTTTTAAATCCATTGGGTTAGCACCGGCAGCAACATTTTTTAGTCCTGCGGTTACAATCGCTTGTGCTAAAATAGTTGCAGTGGTTGTTCCATCACCAGCATCATCAGCAGTTTTACTTGCTACTTCTTTTACCATTTGAGCTCCCATGTTTTCGATAGGGTCTTTTAATTCAATTTCTTTAGCTACAGTAACACCGTCTTTGGTAACTTGTGGAGCACCAAATTTTTTACCAATAATTACATTTCTACCTTTTGGTCCAAGGGTTACTTTTACAGCGTTGGCTAATTTGTCAACACCCACTTTTAAACTGTCTCTAGCTTCTATGCTAAATTTTATATCTTTTGCCATTTTTCTTAAACTAATTTTGGATTAAACAATTGCGAAAATATCCGCTTCTCTCATGATTAAATAATCTTTGCCTTCAACAGTAATTTCAGTTCCAGCATATTTACCGTAAAGTACTTTATCACCTACTTTAACAGTCATCGGCTCATCAGGTTTACCTGTTCCAACAGCCAATACTTTTCCACGTTGTGGTTTTTCTTTTGCAGTATCTGGAATTATCAATCCTCCTGCGGTTCTCTCTTCTGCTGCTGCAGGCTCAATAATCACTCTGTCAGCAAGTGGTTTAATGTTAATCGACATTATTTTTTAATTTTTAAGGTTAAACAAATTTTTTACGGAAGCACATTAGTCAGATTTTGTGCCAATGCACAATATTAATTTTTTTAAGACATTTTTGCAGATTAGTATGACAAGAATGACATAATTTATATTAGGTCAAAACCAATATCTTTTCTGTAATATTTTTTATCGTAGTTTATCTTTTCTGCATTAGCAAACGATTTGCTCAAGGCATCTTTAATGTCAGTTCCGAATGAGGTGATGGCTAAAACTCTACCACCAGAAGTAACAATAGTTGAACCTTCTTGTTTTGTTCCTGCATGAAATGCGATGCTATTTTCCACTTGATTAAAACCAGTCATTATTTTGCCTTTTTCATAATCTTCAGGGTAACCTCCAGAAACCAACATTATGGTTGTTGCCGTTCTTTCGTCCACTTCAAACGATTTTTCGTGCAAAGTTTGATTGGCAACACCTTCAAACAAATCCAATAAATCCGATTTTATTCTTGGTATCACCACTTCTGTTTCCGGGTCACCCATTCGCACGTTGTATTCAACAACTGATGGATTTCCGTTATCGTTCATCAAGCCAATAAAAATAAAACCTTTGTAGTTAATACCTTCTTTTTTTAGACCATTTATGGTAGGAATAACCACTTGTTCTTCTACTTTTTTAATAAAATCGGCAGTAGCAAAAGGAACTGGAGAAATGGCTCCCATTCCACCTGTATTTAAACCAGTGTCGCCTTCGCCAATTCGTTTATAATCTTTGGCGGATGGTAAAATTTTATAGCTGTTGCCGTCGGTTAATACAAAAACTGATAATTCAATTCCTTTTAAAAATTCTTCGATAACTACGGTTGATGAAGCTGCTCCAAATTTTTGGTCTTCAATCATCAACGAAAGTTCTTTTTTTGCTTCAGCTAAATCGGTTAAAATCAATACACCTTTTCCTGCTGCAAGTCCATCGGCTTTTAGCACATAAGGAGATTTTAAACTTTCCAAAAATGTGTAACCTTCACTTAAATTTTCTTTGGTAAAACTTTTGTATTTGGCAGTCGGAACACCATATTTTTCCATAAATATTTTAGAAAATTCTTTGCTACCTTCTAATTGTGCACCATCTTTTTGAGGTCCAATTACAGGAATTTTTTTTAGTTGTGTATCTGCCAAAAAATAATCGTGAATACCTTTTACCAAAGGGTCTTCTGGTCCAACCACTACCATGTTAATAGCGTTGGTTAAAACAACATTCTTTACCGCATCAAAATCTGTTGCTTTGATATTAATATTAGTTCCAACTTCGGCAGTTCCAGCGTTTCCGGGAGCAATAAATAGTTTGTCTAATTTGCTGCTTTGAGCGAGTTTCCATGCAAAGGCGTGTTCTCTTCCTCCAGAACCAAGTATTAAAACGTTCATGTTGTTTTTTGTTGCAAAAGTATTAATTCTTACAAGGAGTTAAAAGACGAAATTCATATACTTTTCAAAAGAATTTAATTTTACATATTGCATATTAACAAAATAATATTAGTTTTGTGCCCAGATAAAATTATGGCAACACAATTAAATATCAAAAATTTATTCATCGGCTCTTATCATTTTTGGGACCGAATGTGCCATATTATGCCCTTGATTTGGAATAATCGATTTACGATTATTCATAGATAAAAATAACGGCACTGCTTTTTAGAAAGCAAAAAACAATCACTTTTTTATTTTATTTCTTACGACTGAAAAGTCAAAAATACTTACTGTTATGTCATTAGTTACTGATGCAATACTGGAAAAATTAAACAGCTTAATAGTTGTTGTTAACCCCACCGGGGATGTTGAATATGTTAGCCCATCTGCTAAACGGATTTTAGGCTTTGAGCCTGAGCAATTGGTTGGTGATGGATGGTGGAATTTAACACGCGATAATGTTAAGGATAGAAAAAGCATTAAAGCGTTGACTTTACAACAGATGAAACAAGAATCGGTATTGGAAACTATTCCACAAGAACGTTTGTTAAAAACTGCTACCGGTGGTGAACGTTGGATTTTATGGAATACCTCAAAAGGGCCGTTAAACACTTTGGTGGGTATCGGACATGATATTACCGACCGTAAAAAAGCTGAGTTGAAGTTGGTAGAAAAAAATACCGAACTACTTCAACACAATAAGGATATGTTGGATAGTATACAATATGCTAGCAGGATACAAGAAGCTATTTTGCCTGATGTGCAAAAAATTAAAAGTGCATTTAAAGATGTTTTTGTATTGTACCAGCCCAAAGATGTGGTAAGTGGCGATTACTACTTCTTTTACCAACGAGGCAACAAGGCTTTTGTTGCTGCGGTTGATTGCACAGGGCATGGTGTGCCGGGTGCGTTGATGAGTTTTATTGCTAATGGGGCATTAAAAGAAGTGATTATAAAAAAAGGAGTGGAAGACCCCTCAGAAATTTTATATGCTTTGGATGAAGAATTGTATTTAGCTCTTAATAAATCGAAAGACGGCGTTGTTTCAATAGATGGAATGGATGTGGCAATTGGCGTATTCGATTTTGTAGAACAAACTTTTTCTTATGCTGGGGCGTTTCGACCTGTATTGGTAGTTCGTGATAATGAGTTGATAGAATTAGATGCTAGTCGTTATCCTATAGGTTTTTATGCGGATGTAAAAAAAGTGTTTAACACTCAAACCATTGAAACAAAACAAGGTGATGCCTACTATTTTTTTACTGATGGCTTTTGCGACCAATTTGGTGGAGAGAAGAAGAAAAAATTTAACCGTAAGCAATTTAAAGAACTGTTGCTTTCGGCACAAGATATGGAAATGAGCGAGCAAGAGGCTTATTTGCAATACGTGTTGCTCAACTGGAGACAAGAAGAACCCCAAGTAGATGATATTTTGGTGATGGGGATTAAATTGTAAAAATTAACGGGCAGAATTATCTGCCCGTTTTAACTAATTGTTTTCCTGTAATTTCTATTACTAACAAAACTAGTTTTCGACCTGATTTTCTAATACTACTTCTTTCTCTTTATTTAATGCTAAATTCTTAATAATATCATTTAGTAGCTTTTTGGTATCTGGGTCTTTTCCTAGTTGATAAGCTTTTTCGGCTATGGGTTTCGCTTCTTCGTATCTTTTGAGTTTATGCAACAATGATGCATAAGTATCCAAATACGCCCAATTGTCATCATTTTCAATAGATTTAGCCGACCATTTAACGGCTTCATTTAATACTACTGGGTTATTTACGTTTTCGTAAACTTTCCAAGCAATGCTATTTAAAAAATCTGAATAATCACCCCTCTTATTATCTTCTATATATGACATGTAAAACAAGTTAAATTCTGATAAAAACTGAACAGTAGAATCATTTTGGGTTTCTAAGTACGATTGAATTCCTCCATTGTCATCATAAAATCTATTCATCAAATCAGTTTGTTTTTTCTCCCTCAAATAAACATCATAATTAAAATTAAGTGCCCATATCGATTTACTCAAATAATCAGACGATAAGAACGTTACTGTCAACAAACATAAAATTAAAACTGTTTTTTTCAAAAATGGGCGAATTTGTTCTCGCTTCAGATAAGTTATTATTCCTGTAATTAACATCAATGGAACAGACACATAAATAATAAACCCGGCTCCTGGCCAGTGCATTCTCTTAAACAAGATAGCTATAAAAGTCAGGCTAATTGAAATGCCAAGTAAATAACCAAGCCAAGTTGGTCCTTGCGGCACTTTTTTTACCATTAAGAAATAGACACACAACATAATAATACTAGCAGTTAACATGGGACCAGCTCCAGGCCAATGCATAGCCTTAAACATATATCCTAAAAAGAAAACTGCTAGAGCCATTTTAAATAAATAAACCAAAAGTTTCTGAAAAGTGGCATAAGAACCAAAAGCATCTTCCGATTTTTTCATGTCATAATCAAATTCAATGGGTATAAACAAATTCAACAAGTAATGAATAAACAGGAACATAAACCCAAGTGCCATCATGGGACCTCCTCCGGGAACTCTAAAAGACCTTAATACAAGTGCCAATAAAATTATGCTCCAGCAAATGTAATGTACGGGTTTATCCACTCGATAATAAAATTCCTGCATGGAAATGTAAAATGACTTTATTGCCGATTTAACTTTTCCAAATCGGAAGTAAATCATGGATAGGATGGATACAAAAAACAGAATAAACGAAAGCCAGAGAGAAATAAATAATCCGCTGGTAACGATAACTGTAAAAAACATGGTTATGCCTAGTGTACGGAAGAATTGCATAAATTCCATGATGGGAAAAATTTCGTCCTGTTTTTTATATCCTTCACGCAAGAGGTGTTTTATTTTGGTGTTGTAAAATGTTACCTCTGAATTATTAATCTTTTCTTTTTGTAACAAAAACTCTTCCTTTTCATTAAGGGCTTTAGCTAGATGGAGATATCGGTCAACATAATCAGTTAATTTACTATATCGAAGACGTGATCCAATTACAGAAAGAAAGGAAACCGAACAAAAAAGAGTCTGATAACAAAGTACCATCATTAACCCATTGTTACTGAAAATAAAATCATAGGAATCTTGTACTTGTTGTACTCCCGGATTAACCATGCCTTTTAAGATTAAAAAAACATGGTGATTAAAACTTTCAATGAATTCTACTGTGAAGCGTTGTGAAGCAACAATTTGGATAAATCCACTAAAAGCAAGTGCTCCAAATAATGCAGCCTCTATTACGTAGGCATCCATTCTTTCATTTTCAGCTTTCAGGTTTACCTCAAGGTTAATAATTTCTTCATCATTTTGATCGGAACTTAAATCGCCAGATAACTCCCGATGCTCTTTATCCTTGATTTGCTGTTTTATTTTTTTATACTCAGGTATAGATTTTGAAAAATTAGTTTGAAGAATCAATAAATAAACACCGTAAACAATAGCTATAAGCGGTATTAAGAATACAGGTAGTTCATCATTACTAAATAGTACAGGAATTAATGTCCCTGAAAAGATTAGAATAAAAATGAGCAAATAATTCCATGCAGTATTTTTTATTTTAAATTGGATGTTTTTAATATCAATTATTGAAACCAAAAATTGACCATGTTTAGAGATTCTTCGGTCTCTAATTATAGAAAAAACAATAATAATTATAGGAATTACAATTACTTGAATTATAGTAAAAAAAGGATCTGGACCATAATCACCAACATTATCACCACTATTATACATCCAAACTCTTGACCAATGTTGAAAGGCAAACAAAGCAATACATCTTAAGAAAAAATCAAGTGTTATGGGCAGTATACTTGCAGGAACATAAACATTGGTTTTAAATTTGTTTTCTTTTTTATATTCAAACCATTCCTGTGCTTTAATTTCTGATGCTGCCAGTTGTTCAGAAGATACATTTACAACACTTATTAATTCATTCCATGCTTTAATATTAAATGTCTCGGGAATATAATCATTGCGTTTTTCATCAATAATTCTAAACAGAATAATTATCTCTGCTATCCTAACTCTATCTTCAGTAGAAACAGTTGTTAAAAGAGTATTTAAAGAATCTATACTTTTTATTTTTCTTGCAGAAATCTTTCCAGCATTTATAGCAGCATTTATTGTTCCAGCATGCACTCGGTCTTCTAAAACAGGAAGAATAGTTTCACGCCATTCAATCCATGATTTAGACGTATTGTAGGGAATTTGTTTTTTTAGGTAAAGAATACATGCAGCAGCAATTTTTAAATATTCCATATAGTTAGTTGTTAATTTCAATTATTAAAACTATCGAAACTAAACTACTAAAACAATAGATTGATTAAAATATTCTCACCATTCATTCTTATTTGTAATGCCAGTAATTAAACTTAGTGCTTATTATAATTTAACTTCATATCTAAGAAAAAAAAGTTAAGTTAAAAAAAATGCCTGCTGTTACACAGGCACTTTTCCGAAAAACTAACTAAACTTATTTATTATTTAGTTGGGTCGAATTTGCCAAACCAGAGGCTATTTCCCCAACGTTCGCTTCCGCTAATACCACCTTTGCGTTGACGAGCAACATAAACCACTTGTTTGCCACCATTGATACTAAAATATGGAGAATCTTTTCCTTTACCGTTGTCTTCTAAATCAATATATAGAAAGTAGTCTTTTCCTCCAAAGGTGGTAAAGTCTGAAATTGAACCTGAAGCCAAGTCGATTTTACCAAATTTACCTTGATATAAAGGAGTGTAAACACAAGTTGTTGTGGTGGTTTGTGTTCCTGCTAACACGTTAGTAGAAGTTTCAGAAGAGCAGTCAACATCCACATCTTGAACCAAGAATACGTTCCAAAATAAATCTTTTCCATTTGGAGCCTCATAAAGAGCAAATTCTGATGGAAAAGATTTTGCACCACCTGCACCACCAAATAATCCTGCTGGTTTAGCAGTGTTTTCAACTCCATAATATCTTTTAAATTCACCTGCTTCATCAAATTGGAACATTAATAAATCTTTGTAAACTCTTCCTTTGGTTTCACCCGTTTGGTCGATTTTAAAATCCTGACCTGAGATAAAAATATCGCCAGTTGAAGTGATGTTCACACCATTTAAGATGAATTTTTTTCCGTCAAATTCTCTCAATTTTTTCTGAGCAGCAGGTTTTATTCCTTTTAAATTGATATCTTCTATTGAAACCGCAGAAACAAAATCTGCTTTTCCATTACTAATTTTAGCAACTTGTAAATATCCAAACTTCATAGATTCTAACATGCCTAGTCTACCAGCTTCGTCCATAGGGAAAGCCATAGCATCCATAGTTAAACTAAATGGGAATTTTGTGTAGTTTTTTTCAGGTTTATTAATATTACCAGCACCATAGAAATAAACATCGTTGCCAATTACATAAGCATCAAAAATTGCCCATTCGTTACATTTACTGTTAAAGTTAAAACGCTCTTTTACATTTCCTGCTTCATCAATTCTAATGTAAGTTAAATTATTTGAATTTGGGTCGGCAAGTTTACCCATGCCAGAAGCACTATATGGGGCAAAAACCATCAACCATTCATCAGTATCTTCTAATTCTTTTGAGTATAATAAGCATTGTGGATGATCAAATTTAATCGGAGTTTTTTTGAGTGTTTTTAAGTCTTTATCGATGTGCATTAAAAGGTATTCTCTTCCTGCATTTTTTGCCATATCCATCATGCCAGTATTAACTAATGCACAAACTAACAATTCACCTTTGTCAGCAATGTCTTTGTGAGCGGTATAAAACAATTTACGTTTTTTGTCATCACCGTCACCACCAATTTCTGTTGGTTTTTCTTTATCTAACAATTTTTTAGTGGTTTCATAACCACCTTTCCACCAATTCCATTGGTTAATGTATAACGTTTTGCGTAATACCAATTTTCCCGTCATGTTTGGACTAGCTGTTACACCAATAATTTCTTGGTAATCGCCTTTGTAGGTTTTATTTTTTGAACGAGATCTAACTTTTCGTTCGGCTTCTTTAAAATTACTTAATAAGTTAAATTCATAATCGAATTGATATACTTCATATTCCACTTTTCGGTTGTTGTCTTTGGTAACAAAAACCATATCGAATTGTTGTTTTACATCGTCAACAACAACGTTGCCTAAATAACCTTTATTTTTTGATTTCCCTGTTAGTTCTACCGTTTTTTCTTGTGCTATTTGAGCACTTGCTGAGCATATCATGGCAAAACCAAATAGACCAGCGATAATTTTTTTATTTATCATATCAATATAAAATTTAGAATGGTTAATGACGCAAAGATTCATCAAATGGAAAATAAAATCAATACGGCATCTGTCGTATTATATTTTTACTAATGAAGAGGAAATTAAAAATGGCTAGGAACCGATTTTTCTTTGTCTTTAACAATGTCGTAGCGTAACATTATTTCATGACTACCACCATTGTAGTTAAACGTAGTATTGGTGTAAGAGAAATCAAACGAGTAACCAAACATAAATTGGTCGTTTAAATTAACACCTAATAGTAAGCCTAAAGCATCGCCTGTTCTCCAAGATAATCCTCCAGAGAATTTATCATTATAAATTACTGATGAAGTAATATCCATTTGAATTGGAGCTCCACCTGTTATTTTTACAAAAGAGGTTGGTTTTAATTTAAACATCCCATCAGAGGTAAGGTTAAAAACAGTTCCTCCCATTAAAAAATAATGACGTTGGTCGTTCGAAATAGCTATTGATGTTCCTGATGGATTACTTGCATCAAAACCGTTTTGCAAAAGTTTTGGAGTTGAAATTCCGGCAAAATATTTTTTGTTGTAATAGTATGCACCGAAACCAAAATTTGGTAATGTTCCACTGCTTATATTTTGAGAAAATGAAGCATCACTTTGATCAATAATCTCCAATGCTGTTAAATTGGTAGAAACAAAATTGACAGAAGCTTTTAGTCCTAATGAGAGTTTATCTCTGTCGTTAATTTTTATTTTATAAGCAAAATCACCAGCTAAACCAACATTTTGTGTCGGGCCAATTTGGTCGTTTAGAACAGAAAATCCAACGCCAATATTTTTACCATTAATTGGCATGTGGGCAGTTAAATTTTGTGTGGTTGGAGCCCCTTCAAATGATACCCATTGCGAACGATGAATTCCTGTAATACTTATTGCATCAACGGTTCCTGCATAACCAGGATTTATTGCCAATTTGTTAAACATGTAATGCGTAAACATGGCTTCTTGTTGTGCAAATGCTACACAAGATACAAACAGAGCTAATATGATGGTTATAAAATTTCTCATGATTATCTATTTATGTATATGTAACCTTTAATTTCTTGAGAGCCTGACGGACCAGTTTTACCTAAATCGAGTATGTAGAAATATGTTCCTGTTGGTAATTTTTCGCCGATGGTAATTCCAAATTGGCTGGTTCCATCCCAATCAGATTTGTATGGAGCAGCTTCAAATACTTTACTTCCCCAACGGTTTACAATCATTATTTTATTGTTTGGGAATTGGCTAATTCCAACGATTTCAAACACATCGTTTACGCCATCGCCATTTGGTGAAAATCCTTCGGGAATTTTAAATTCAGAATCAACACTTATGGTAATGGTATCAGTAACCATACAACCACTTAAATTAACTTCAACAGTGTATAAGGTAGTTTCTGATGGTGAAGCCACAGGATTAGCACAGTTTGAACAAGATAAACCTGTTGTTGGAGTCCAATTGTATAAACCACCTCCTGTTGCAGTTAATTGTGATGATTGACCTGATAAAATTAATTCGGGGTCAGCGGTTAG
The DNA here is from genome assembly GCA_964371285.1 of uncultured Vicingus sp. GTDB lineage: Bacteria > Bacteroidota > Bacteroidia > Flavobacteriales_E > Vicingaceae > Vicingus. The sequence continues at coordinate 26,666 of CAYJMI010000019.1, forward strand.
CGTAACTATTGGTAATGGATTTACATAAAGTTCAGTAATTACTAAACTATCGCAGCCACCAGTTGACAAAAATAATTCGGTGTAAGTTCCTGAAACGGTTTGATAAGCCCCTGTCAATAAAATACTATCTCCTGCACAAATGGTGTCGTTGATATTTATGGTAAAGCTGTTTATTATATTTAGAGTTGTTGTAATTGTACTATCACAACCTAAATTTGAAGCTAAAACATCAACATAAATTCCAGCAGTAGTTTGGTAAGCTCCACCAAGGAAAATACTATCGCCACTACAAATGGTTGCGTTTGCAGCAATTTGATAAGTAGGATTTACCATTAATTCTTGATAAACAGTACTGTCGCAACCGTTAGCTGCTCCGTTTGTTATCACGGTAGAATACATTCCTGCAACGGTTTGGTAGTTTCCAAAAATTAACGCAGAATCGTCGTCGCAAATAGTTATTGGAGTCAACGTATTTGTAGCTATTGGTTTTATTCCCAAGCTAGTAATAACGGTACTATCGCAACTAAATATTGAACTGTAAACATCGGTATAAACTCCTGCAACATTTTGGTAAGCTCCACCTAAATAAATACTATCGCCGGCACAGATTTCTATGTTCTGATTGATGACATAAACAGGATTAACAATAAGTGTTGTGTTTACTGTACTATCACAGCCGTTAATGCTGCTATAAACATCGGTGTAAACACCTGCAATGGTTTGATAAGAGCCGCCTAACAATATACTGTCACCATCACAAATAGTAGCTGATGTGTTTATCATATAAGTAGGGTTTACAATTAATGTTGTTGCAATAATACTGTCGCAAGTATTCACCGATTGTAAAGTATCGTAATAAGTTCCAGCGCTATTTTGATAAACGCCACCTAACATGATACTATCACCTTGGCAAATGGCAAAAGATTGTGGCACAACATAATTTGGATGAACAATTAATGGTTGAACCAAAATACTGTCGCAACCCGTTGAGGCAACAAGAATTTGATTGTATGTTCCAGCAACGGTTTCGTAGTTTCCAAAAATCAACGCACTATCGCCTTGGCAGATTTCTACATTAGCTAAGTTGGTATAAACTGTTGGTATAACATTTACATTTATGGTATCTGACGAAGAACAAACACCTATGGTAGCTACTACATAATACATTCCTGCTCCGGCAGCACCAAAAGTTTGATTCATATATCCGGGTAGTGCCGTGCTTTGCCACATATAAGTATCTGCTCCTGCTCCAGCATCTAAAATTATAGTTGAGTTTTCGCAAATAGTGGTATCAGCACCTAAATCAATCACATGATAAGGATTTACAATTAATTCTTGAGCAACAATACTGTCGCAACCAAAAATTGTAGTTGTTGAATCGTAATAAGTTCCTGCTACCGAATAGTAATTACCGAAAATCAATGCACTATCACCTTGACAAATTGAAACAGGAGAAAGGCTGTAATTATAAACAGGATTAACGATGAGTTGTTCACTTAAAATACTGTCACAACCTGTTGAAGCTACAATAGTGTCATTATAAAATCCTGCAACGGTTTGGTAGTTTCCAAAAATCAATTGACTATCGCCTTGGCAGATGGTATAGTTGCCTATGATGGTAGTTTGTATTGGATTTACCGTTACATTAATGGTATCAGAAGTGGTACAAGCTCCCAACGTAGTTACTACATAATATGTTCCGGTACTTGAAACTGTGAAGGTTTGTTGGTTGTAAGGGAATCCAACTCCATTTATCCATTGATATGAAGATGCTCCAGCACTTGCATCTAATAATAAACTATTTCCAGCACAGAATGCGGTATCATTTCCTAAATTAACATTGTGGCTTGGGCTTACATTTAATGTTTGGTTAACTATACTATCGCAACCGTTTATACTGATTAATGTATCAGAATATGTTCCTGCAACAGTTTCATAGTTACCTAAAATTAACGCACTATCACCTTGACAAATGTTTACTGTTCCTAAGTTTTGGTTGTAAGTTGGATTTACCACAAGCTGTTTTACCAAAATACTGTCGCAACCTGTAGATGCAGTTAATGTATCGTAATAGTTACCAGCAATGGTTTGATAAGTTCCAAAAATTAAAGCACTATCGCCTTGGCAAACCACTTCATCAATTAAATTGGTGGTTACAATTGGGTTTACAGTTATGTTAATACTATCAGTAGCCGAACAAGCTCCTAAAGAAACTGTTACATAATAAAGACCTGACGTTGTTGCTAAATACGTTTGAGAATTAGTAAATCCATCTTGCCACAAGTAACTGTTTCCACTACCTGCATCTAACAATAAACTATTTCCAGCACAAAAAGTGGTGTCGTTACCCAAGTTAACACTTGAATTAGATAAAACCGATAGCGTTTGGTTAACAATACTGTCGCAACCATTAATCGACGATAGTGTATCAGAATACGTTCCTGCAATTGTTTCGTAATTTCCGAAAATTAACGCACTATCACCATTACAAATGGTAACTGTTCCTAAGTTTTGGTTGTAGGTAGGATTTAAAATTAATTGTTTTACCAAAATACTGTCGCAACCTGTCGATGCTGTTAATGTGTCGTAATAGTTACCAGCAATGGTTTGATAAGTTCCAAAAATCAATGCACTGTCGCCTTGACAAACAACTTCGTTTGATAGATTTGTAGTCACAATTGGATTAACTGTTACATTTATGGTGTCGGAAGTGGTACAAGCACCAAGCGTAGTTACTACATAATATGTTCCAGTACTTGAAACAGTGAAAGTTTGTTGGTTGTATGGAAACCCAACTCCATTCATCCATTGATAAGAACTTGCTCCAGCACTTGCATCTAATAATAAACTATTTCCAGCACAGAATGCGGTATCATTTCCTAAATTAACATTGTGGCTTGGGCTTACATTTAATGTTTGGTTAACTATACTATCGCAACCGTTTATACTGATTAATGTATCAGAATATGTTCCTGCAACAGTTTCATAGTTACCTAAAATTAACGCACTATCACCTTGACAAATGTTTACTGTTCCTAAGTTTTGGTTGTAAGTTGGATTTACCACAAGCTGTTTTACCAAAATACTGTCGCAACCTGTATAAGCAGTTAATGTATCGTAGTAACTACCTGCAATGGTTTGATAAGTTCCAAAAATTAAGGCACTATCCCCTTGACAAACCACTTCGTTGGCTAAGTTGTTGGTGACAATTGGATTCACCGTTACATTTATGGTATCGGAAGTGGTACAAACACCCAACGTAGTAACCACATAATATGTTCCGGTACTTGAAACAGTGAATGTTTGTTGGTTATATGGAAACCCAACTCCATTCATCCATTGATATGAAGATGCTCCAGCACTTGCATTAAGAGTTAGATTGTTACCAGTACAAAAAGCCGTATCGTTACCCAAATCAACCACATGAATTGGACTTACATTTAAGGTTTGTGCTACGATACTATCGCAACCGTTTATAGATTGGTAAGTATTAGAATAAGTTCCTGCAACCGTTTCGTAGTTGCCTAATATTAAAGCACTATCACCTTGGCAGATGGTTACTGTTCCTAAGTTTTGATTATAGGTTGGATTAACATTTAATTGTTGAACTAAAATACTGTCGCAACCTGTACTTGCCAAAACGGTATCACGATAAGTTCCTACAACACTTTGATATACACCAAAAATTAAGGCACTATCGCCTTGACAAATGATGGAATCTGGTAAATTAGTTGTAACAATTGGATTTACTGTTACCGTGATTGAATCAGTATCGGTACAAGTGCCAAAACTTGCCGTTACAAAATATATTCCTGTAGAGTTAACAGTTAAAGTTTGATTTTGATAAGCAGGTATAGGGTTGTTCTGCCATAAATATATTGCACCAGCATTTCCTGCATCTAATATCAAGTTATTTCCTGCACAAAAAGCTGTATCGTTACCTAAATTCACTACAGGAACTGGATTTACGATAACCACAATAGAATCAATTCCGGTACAACCTGCAGTATCGGTAACGAACACATAATATGTTCCAGAGGTATCAACTAAAAAAGTTTGAGCGGAAGAACTATCTTGCCATTCGTATGTTGCTCCGCCAGGAAAACTGCCAGCATCTAAAGTTAATGTCTGTCCTGTACAAAAAGTCGTATCATTTCCTAGATTAATAGCCAAGAAACATCCTAAAGGTTCGTTTGCACAACCGTTTAGCTGACCATCACCACCATCACCACCACTAAAAATTGGATTTAAATTGGACGCTTGAGTGTAGCAGTCTTTTGCCGCTCCATCATTACTACCACCGCTAAAATTCACAGTTAATACTGGAGATTGTGTGTAGCAATCTTTTGCCGAACCATCACCATCACCTCCAGCAGATAAAGCTGCATTTAGATTAGAAGTTTGTGTATAACAATCCTTGCTGTGTCCATCTCCATTCCCACCAGCAGAAAGTGCTGAATTTAGGTTAGAGGTTTGGATGTAACAATCTTTGCTATGCCCATCTCCGTTTCCGCCCTTTGATAAGATAGTGTTTAAGTTGCTAGGTTGAGAGTAACAATCTTTAGTATGACCATCAGTACTTCCTCCATTAAAAATAGCATTATTTTGTGCCATCATTAAAGTGGAACTACAAAGTAGTAACAACAATATATATATGAAATGTTTAGTCATTTTTTTCAGTTGTTCAGTTGACGATTTGCAGTTGATAGTTATCGGTTATCAGTTAATCGTTCATAGTCATCAAACTTCCGACTTCGGTCTTCCAACTTCGGTCTTCCGGCTTCCAACAAATTTCTATTTCTTATTATTGAGCTGTTCTTACGCCTCTTCCGTTGTATTGAGCCACACGAGCAGCAGTTCCAAAATAATGGGCAACATACCTAGAAGACACCCTTATCTCGGTAGCTGCATCAGCATAAGAACCTCCACGAATACCTAACCCTAAATAACCAATTGGCCAATTTGCAACAGTATAACTACCTGCTGCACTAATACTACCATCGCCATGCGAGCCATCAAATGTTCTACTTTCTGCTCTACCAACAGTTAAAGCATATTCCCATTGATTTCCTGTCATTTCCATAATACCATAGTAAGATGCTCCTGCTTCAACTCTATTAGGGGTAGCCAAACTTGCTGCAAAAACTCCAGCTCTGTATGGTCTAGAGTTGTTGGTTAAAATATAGGCAGCATTTCCTAAAACAGATACAGCGTTAACAGTTTCGTTCGGAAGTCCGGCATTTGTTACAGTATAGCCAGGTCCTGCTTTAATTGAAATGTCTCCCCAAGCAAACTCATCAGGAGTAGGTAAAAAACCAATACCTCTTGATCCTCTACAAGCTTTTTCGTATTCCAATTCAGTCATCGGACGTAATCCACTCCAATCCAAATAACTATAAAAATCATCATAATTGGTATAATACAAAGGTCTATCCGGAGAACCGGCCGCATAGTTTGGATGAGTTCCATTTATGGATTGATATAATGCATTATAATTTGCCATATATCTTGCAGTAGCTTGTGGCAAGGTTAGTTTGTTTAAAAAATCGGCATACATTCCTTGAGTAATTTCATATTTCATACAATAGAACGCATTAAATCCTTTTGGAAAAGCTGCTGGTAAAGCTACTGCGGTTGCATCAGTAAAATCTTCCGTAGCAGGAGAATACATGCCAACTCTGTTATTATTTCCTAATGAACCAGCACCTCCACCCCCAAGGGTTAAAGCTGCTTCTGAAGTTAAATAAAAAGGATTTCCAGTTGTTCCCGCTTCAAAATGACCTTGTACAGATGTAACAGATCCATCTCCCAAATAGAAAGCACCTTGTGGCACATAAACCATTTCAACTGCAAACACACAAACCTCTACACTGTCTTCATCATTTAACCCATCAGCACCGTAGTTCCACCTCAATTGAGCATTAGTAAAACTGATGTTACCAATACCATTGCCATTTCTGTATAAAAACGCACCTTTTCCGTCAGATGTAGCATTAATAGTTCCTCCTGCCGGCTCAGTATTACCATCGTTCGTGGCGATTCCGTCAA
>CAYJMI010000019.1:32723-38043 GCA_964371285.1 uncultured Vicingus sp.
ACCATGTATTCATAGGAGGTATTCTGTATTTTACAAACACGTAAGCAGCATCCCAGTTGCTTTCTAATGTTGACGTTCGCCATGAATTTTCCCAGCTTATATCAAACTTTACATGTGTATAATTTCCTGCTGTGTTTTGATTTGCAATTGAAGTATTTGATACCGCAATATTATTTGCAGATAATTTACCTACTGTAGAAATAGCCATTAACAATATTGCTACTGTTATGTTTCTTGTAGTTTTAAGTATTGAATGTTTCATTTGTCTATGTTTTATTTTTATTCGTCGAAATAATTTTATTATTAATCTTTACAAAGATTTGGTTAATCTAAAAAACTCACAATACGGCATTTGCCTTATTTTTAAAATTTCAGAATTTTTTTCTCAATACATTTATGAATAGCTTCTACTTTATTATGCACACTTAATTTTCTATAAATGTTTTCGATGTGTTTTCGAACAGTAGCCGGACTAATGTTTAGTTGATTAGCTATTTCGTTATAGTTTAATCCTTTATACATTAAAGAAACCACTTCTTTTTCTCAATTAGTTATTTTATTGTTTGTATGTTTTTCCATATCATGAACAAAGAACAATAAAAATAAATAGCGGTTCAATACGGCATTTGTCGTAAAATAAAAAGAGAGGCAATTAATCCCTCTCTTTTAGTTTTTAATAAAAAAATTGTTTTTTCTTCACCTAGTTTTCAACTAATTTTTGTACAAACATGTTGGTTGGGGGTTTTACCATTACTAGGTAAAGTCCTGTTGCAAGAGTTTCTGTGTTTATGATTGTTTTTGAATTCTCAATAGGAACTTGCCTCTCCTTTTTTAGTGGTAGCTGGACTCCACTTTTATCATTGGATTACAATTTTACGAGTATAAATTTTGTCGCTATTTGACAATTTAGCAAAATAAATGCCTGATTCTAGATTGGAAATATCTAATGTATAAGGTATGTTTGTTTGCACGGAAATAGTTTGGTTCATTAATTTTTTCCCTTCAACAGTATAAATTTCAACAATTGCATTGCCTGTAAAAGATGGTTTGATGGTGATGTTATCAATTACTGGGTTTGGAAAAATTTCAAAGCCATTGTTTACAGCTAATTCATTTACATAAGTTGGTAATTCTGTGTCGAAAAAATATTTACCTGAAATAACTTGAGTAGTTGAATCTATTAGATATTCCATTAATAATTTATAATCAGGTGAAAACTGCCAAAAATCGTATTTAAAATTAGCTCCTGAAACTTCTCGCAAACGAACAATATTGGAATAAGTTCCAAATGGCGTTATCATAGTCCCATAAGCATCATACGTAAATCCTGCATGAGTTTCAAGGTAACTATGAGGAAAAACCAATTGGGTATCTGCAACAGGAAATACAGTAGTATTAAATCCTAAATATAAAACATCAGTCGCTTCAAATTGAAATACTTGAGTCATTGCGAGGCTAGCTCCAAAGTAAAGTTCGTTAGCAGCATTACCTGTAGGGAATGTCGCTTGAAGAGTTGGGCTAAGCATTGCATAATCAACACTTTTAAAATAAAAAGTAGAAGGATCATAAGGTATGCTTGAATAATCCCATGTTTGACCTGCACCTGCGGTAGCTTCTGTTATTGTGCCAGGAATAGGATATCCTACAGTTTTGGTGCCAAATGGGGCTCCTATTACTCCTGTTATTACTGGTTGAGCCCAACTAATCGAGGTGAACGTAGCTAATGTTAAAAATAAAGTGGTAATTTTTGTTTTCATAATTTTTAGTTTTTAATTTTTTCTACTCGTATGGCTTTTCGATATCACCCCGTTTTTTTGAGTGGTAACTGGACTCCACATTTTTTCAAATAATCATAGTTTAGTCGATAAAAACAATAGTTTAGTATGTGTGCTAGTTTTAAAAATCAATAATTTTTTTCTCAATACATTTATGAATTGCTTCTACCTTATTGTGAACATTTAATTTTTTATAAATGTTTTCGGTGTGTTTACGAACGGTAGCAGGGCTTATGTTTAGCTGGTCGGCTATTTCATTATAATTTACCCCTTTATACATAAAAGAAACCACTTCTTTTTCCCGTTCAGTAATCTTATGACTTGTTAGTTTTTCCATATCGTGAACAAAGGACATTAAAAATAGATAGCAATTCAATACGGCATTTGTCGTATATTATATTAAAAATGCAACCTTTTCTTGTTTTATTATGTCTTTGTTTCCAAATTCAATATTTATTTTTACCTTGCACAATCAATACTATAATCATCACTTTATGAAACCTCTATTATTAGTACTTACTACAGTAATTTCATTTAAAGGATTTGCTCAAACTTCTGGTGGTAATGCATTTTTAATTGGAAATTATGTGGAGGTTGGTATTGCAGGCTCAGGTGGTTACGAAGGTGCTGATTTAGGCGTTGGAACAATACCAGGAGTGCATTGGCGTTCTGACCCTGGTAATAATTTATTGGGTTTTGTTGCCGACCCAACAATGTCTGGCTGGGTTACTTTTGATGGTGATTTTTTTACACCAGGTTCACCAGAAAATGGATGGGGTTTTGAAGTGGGTTCAACAAAAGCAAGTAATAATGGAATGGGAGATTTAGAAATTCCTGGAAGTGTTACCAATTGGTCTAATACTAACGGTTGTATTCAAGTAGATTGGCATGGTACATATACCAATTCTGGGCAGGATTTATCGTTTGATATTGTGTATAAATTAAATGAAAATGAATTATTTTACTCAACAGAAGTAACTGTTACCAATAATTTACCTACCACAATAAACGATTTTTATTATTATAGAAACATTGACCCTGATAATAACGAGGTATTAAGTGGCGATTACAGTACTACCAATACCATTGTTAGCCAGCCAGTTGCTGCTTGTAGTAAAGCTTTGGTAAGTGCAACACAAAGTTCTCCTTGGCTTTCTTATTTGGGTATTGCAGCAATAGGTCCAGATTTTAGAGTAGCTTATGGTGGATTTTCAAACAGAGACGCATCAAATTTATGGAATGGAACTGGTTTTACCAATACAGTAGGTTCTTCTAACTTTGCTGATGAAGCAATTGCTTTAGCTTATCATATTCCAACATTATTACCTAATCAAAGCAAAACATTTAAATTCTTAATTATTTTAGATGCCGCTCAAGCTGACAATGCAATAAACAACCTATTTTTCTTTGATTATCAAGGCTCATTAGGTGGCCCTCGTCCCGAATGTACTCCTGGCGAAGACACAGCATATACCTGTACTTCAATGCCAATTATTCTAAATTTAGAAGGAACTGGTAGTCCTGATTTTAACTGGACTTGGTCTCCTGCAACAGGTTTATCAACAACAACAGGAGTAATCACTGAAGCTCAGCCTTCAACAACTACCACCTATACCATTACAGGTGTACCAATCAATTCATGTTATACAGCTTCTATTTCAAAAGATATAGTTGTAAATGTTTTATTGGGACCAGAAGTTCACTATGTAGATCCTGGAACCCAATGTAATACCTTTGATTTATCTACTTTACAACATACCGATTCGAACAATGTACTTGGAACTATTATTAATTTTTATTCAAACCCTCCAAATTCTGCTGGAGATACAACTGGAATAGTTTCTTCAACAATAATTAATGAAGGAGATTCGGTATATATTGTTTACGCAGATACACTTCTTGGTTGTTTTGATTACCAATTAATTGATATTCAATGGGGTGATGGCGTAATAATGGACATAACCCTTACCGATGCCAATTGTGGGATAGATAATGGTAGTGCACTCGTTACCGCAGTTAATGGCGGAGTAGCACCTTATACCTACCAATGGTTGGGCGGTCCAGCTACTAATAATTATGATAGTCTTGGTTTTGGCTCTTACACGATTACCATAACTGATAGTTTAGGATGTTCAACCGATTCCACCATTCAAATTAACGATTTAACTAGTTTATCGGCAAACATTGATACAATAATAAAATCAGAGTGTGGATTGGCTAATGGTTTAATTGAAGTTGTAGGAGTTGCAGGAAATCCTTCTTATTTATTTAACATTGGTTTAGGAAACCAAACTTCTGGTGTTTTCACAAATTTGTTGTCTGGAAATTATACCATCAATGTTTCCGACCAAGATGGTTGTAACTTTTTAATTAATGCTGTGATTACAGATACATCAACACTTGCTGGCTCAATTGTTTCTATTGCTAACACCGAATGTGGATTAACTGATGGAGAGGTATTGGTTACTGGTGTGAATGGTGCTGCTGGTTATAACTACAACATTGGAGCTGGAAATCAAACTTCAGGTAATTTTACCAATCTTGCTGTTGGTAATTACAATGTGTTAATTACAGATACTGGTGGTTGTACGTTTAATTTGCCTTTTACTATAACTGACACCAACACTTTAGCTCTTGCATTGCTTTCAATAATGGATGAGGGTTGTAGTAGCAACAATGGTGTAATAGAAGTAGTTGGTGTGAATGGAGCTGCTCCATACCTATACAACATTGGTGGAGCAAACCAGAGTTCTGGCTTATTTTCTGGCTTATCAGCAGGAAATTACACCATAACTGTTACTGGAAATGGTGGTTGCTTTATCGATACAACATTTACCATTGTAAATATTTTATCAAATATTCATATCGACTTATTGAATTCTAGCAACGAAAATTGTGGAATACTTAACGGTTCTTTTGAAGTTGAAGCAATGAATGGAAATGCTCCTTACCTATACAACATCGGAGCTGGAAATCAATCTTCAGGAGTATTTACGAATTTATCAACAGGAAACTATATTGTTTCTGTTAGTGATTCGTTAGGCTGTACAAAAGACACCTTAGTTTCTATAGGGCTAATACCACTTACGCTAGATTTAGGTCCTGATAAAATTGAATGTCAAAATTTTAGCCTTTCTTCGCCAACCAATGGAACCTATTTATGGAATACTGAAGAAATTACGCAAAATATAACTATAGAAACCTCTGGAATTTATTGGTTAATGCTTTCAACTGGTGGTGGATTATGTGTTGCTTCTGATACCATTTCAATTACTCGTTTGTTGGGTTCTGACATTGTTATTCCAAATGTTTTTTCACCCAACAATGATGGTATGAATGACAATTTTAGAGTGGTAGGAGAATTTGTTGAAAATTATAATATTCTAATTTTTAACCGTTGGGGGCATCAAGTTTTCGAATCTTCTGACATTGATTTATCGTGGGATGGTGGTGATGCACCAAGCGGAACTTATTTCTATGTTATTGAATATGATGATCCTTGTCAAAATGAAGAAAAACAATTAAAAAAAGGCACACTTACGTTG
>CAYJMI010000020.1:0-37656 GCA_964371285.1 uncultured Vicingus sp.
CAGTTGTGCTAATGCTGATACTATTACTGTTACGGTTAATAATCTTCCTATAATTAATGCTGGTAGCGACGTGGCGATTTGTTTTGGCGATACTATTCTACTTCTAGCTTCTGGCGGCAATTCTTATGTTTGGTCGCCAATTACTGGTTTATCTTCTTCTACTATTGCTAATCCATTGGCTTTCCCAACCACCACAACTTCTTATATCGTTAATGGAACAGATACTAATTTTTGTGTAAATAACGATACGGTTGTGGTTACAGTTAACCCACTTCCTTTAATCAATGCTGGTACTGATACTTCGTTTTGTATTGGTGGTTCGGTACAATTAACTGCTACTGGTGGAACTGGTTACGTTTGGTCGCCTGCCACAGGTTTATCCAGTACTACTATTGCTAATCCTATTGCTAATCCTATAATTTCTACTGTTTATATTGTTGTTGGTACCGATGGCAATTCTTGTGCTAATACTGATAGTATTTTGGTTACTGTTCATCCACTTCCTGTTGTTAATGTGGGAGCTGATACTGCTATTTGTATTGGTGCTTCGGCTCAGTTAAATGCTACTGGTGGAACTTCTTATTTATGGGCTCCTTCGCTTGGTTTGTCGGATACAACTATTGCTAATCCTGTTGCTACGCCTATCGTTACTACTACATACATTGTGAATGCTTTAGACGGTAATAGTTGTGCTAATGCTGATACCATTACGGTTACGGTTAACGGATTGCCAACCATTAATGCTGGTAGCGATGTGGCAATTTGTTTTGGCGATACTACTCAACTTTTAGCTACTGGTGGTAATTCTTATGTTTGGTCGCCAGCTACTGGTTTGTCAAGTTCTACCGTTGCTAATCCATTGGCTTTCCCTACAGTTACCACTTCTTATATCGTAAATGGAACCGATATTAATTTATGTGTGAATAACGATACTGTTGTAGTTACTGTTAATCAGCTTCCGACTATCAATGCTGGTACTGATAATTCGTTTTGTATTGGTGGTTCGTTACAATTAACTGCAACTGGTGGAACCAGTTATTTGTGGTCTCCTTCGCTTGGCTTGTCGGATACTACTATTGCTAATCCTGTTGCTAACCCCTTAGTTACAACTACTTATTTTGTTATTGGTACTGATGGTAATTCTTGTTCTAATGCTGATACAGTTTTAGTTACTGTTCATCCACTTCCTGTTATTAATGCGGGAGCTGATACTGCTATTTGTATTGGTGCTTCGGCTCAGCTAAATGCTACTGGGGGGACTTCTTACGTTTGGACTCCGTCGGCAACTTTATCGAACCCGAACATTGCTAATCCTGTTGCTACGCCTATCGTTACAACTACATACATTGTGAATGCTTTAGACGGTAACAGTTGTGCTAATGCTGATACCATTACTGTTACGGTTAACGGATTGCCAACCATTAATGCTGGTAGCGACGTGGCAATTTGTTTTGGCGATACTACTCAACTTTTAGCTTCTGGTGGAAGTTCTTATGTTTGGTCGCCAGTTACTGGCTTATCAAGTTCTATCATTGCTAATCCGTTGGCTTTCCCAGCTAATACAACTTCTTATATTGTTAATGGAACAGATACCAATTTGTGTGTGAATAACGATACGGTGGTGGTTACAGTTAATCAACTTCCAACCATAAGTATTGGAATAAGCGACACCGTTTATTTATGTTTAGGCGATTCCACACAACTTATCGCATCAGGAGGGGTTAGTTATCAATGGACTCCAAATACTTTTATTTCGAATAGTTCCGTTTTTAATCCTTTTGTATATCCTCCAACTACAACAACTTATACTGTTATAGGTACTGATGCCAACTCTTGTAAAAATAGCGATTCTATTGTAGTTGCTGTTTTTAGCATTCCTAGCCTAACGGATACTACTATTTGTATTGGAGATAGTATTCAATTAAATGTATCTGGTCCAACAAATGCAACTTATACGTGGTCGCCAATAACCAACTTGTCTAACCCAAATATTGCTAATCCTTATACCAACACAACAACTACAATAACTTACACGGTAATTGTACAAAATGCTAGCGGATGTACCGATACTACATCTGTAACTGTTGTGGCAGTTGATAAACCAACTGCTGATTTTACTATTGAATCGTTACTTTCTTGTGATGGTATTTTGGTAAATTTCAATAATCAAAGTGTATTGGCTAACAACTATGTTTGGAATTTTGGTGATGGACAACAATCAACGTTAGTAAATCCTAGTCATGTGTTTAATTATGCGACATCTGTTACAACCATTTTAACAGCAATAAGTATTAATGGCTGTATTGACACCTATTCTTTACCCATCATCAATGGAAATTTTGAAGACTTATTTAATATAACTCCAGCAAGTATTTTTACTCCAAATAGAGATGGGTATAACGATTTATTTAGACTTGATTTACCAAAAGATATGGGAACTTGTACAAATGTTCAGATTTTTAACCGTTGGGGAATGTTAGTTTTTGAAGCCATCAACCAGAACATTGGTTGGGATGGAAGAACAACAACTGGAGAAGAAGTTCCTGCTGGCACGTATTTTTATATTGTTGAAGTTAACGGTATAGTGAAAAAAGGTGCTTTGACTTTGTTTAGATAAAGAAATTATATTTTGTGCCACAAAAAAAGGTTGCCCATTAAATGAGGGCAACCTTTTTTTTACTACAATAATGTTAATTATACCTTTTGAAATTCTGACCGTTTCGAAATTTCTACATATTTAAGATTGGTATGACCTGTGTACATTTGTCTTGGACGTCCGATAGGTTCTTTATTAGTTCTCATTTCTTTCCACTGAGCAATCCAACCAGGTAAACGACCAATTGCAAACATAACTGTAAACATATCAACTGGAATTCCTAGTGCACGGTAAATAATACCAGAATAAAAATCAACATTTGGATACAAGTTTCTTGATTTGAAGTATTCATCTTCCAAAGCAGTTTTTTCCAATTGTTTTGCAATTTCCAAAATTGGATCTTGAATACCCATTCTGTTTAATATATCATCTGCAGCTTTTTTAATGATTTTTGCTCTTGGATCGAAATTTTTGTAAACCCTATGTCCAAATCCCATTAAACGGAATGGATCATCTTTATCCTTGGCTTTCAACACAAATTTTGCAACATCTCCACCATTAACTCTAATTTCTTCTAACATTTCCAATACAGCTTGATTAGCACCACCATGAAGTGGTCCCCAAAGTGCAGAAACTCCTGCTGAAATAGAAGCAAATAAACCTGCGTGAGATGAACCAACAATTCTTACTGTAGATGTAGAACAATTTTGTTCGTGATCAGCATGTAAAATAAACAATTTGTCTAAGGCAGAAACAACTACTGGGTCAATTTTATAAGGACCTGTTGGTAATTCAAACATTAAACGTAAAAAGTTTTCTACGTATCCTTTGGTATTATCGTAATAATTCAACGGATATCCCATATTTTTTCTGTACGTCCATGTTGCAATCACCAAAAATTTACCCATGGTTTTACAAACAGCATCATACATTTCTTTATCGTTATTAACATTAACCGATTTAGGATTAAATGCTGTAAGAGCACTTGTTAACGCTGCTAAAATACCCATTGGATGAGCCGATTTTGGAAAACCATCAATGATGCCCTTCATTTCCTCATTTACCAACGTATATTTTCTGATGTCATTTTCGAAATCTTCTAATTCCTTTTTTGTTGGAAGATTTCCAAAAACAAGTAAGAAAGAAACTTCTAAAAAATTTGATTTTTCAGCCAACTCCTCAATGTTATAGCCTCTGTATTTTAAAATACCCAATTCACCATCTAAAAAGGTTATGGAACTCGAACAAGCTCCAGTGTTTTTAAACCCTTGATCCATGGTAATGTACCCTGTTAAATCTCTGAGTTTTGAGATGTCAATTGCTTTCTCATTTTCAGTACCTTCCATAACGGGAAATTCGAAAACTTTCCCATTAAGTTCTAATTTTGCTGTTTCAGACATGATTATATGTTTTTTATCAGTGAATATTCGATTTGCTCTACGAATTTAGTCAAGGAAAAACGAATCTCCAAACAAATAGATTAAAATAAATGTAATATTTTTATAATACTTTAAAACAAACAAAGCCTCAAGAAAACTTGAGGCTTTGTGAAATAAAAAAAATATGTTTTTTTTACTTTAAAAACTTAAAATCTTTACCCAAATACCGAGCTGAAGAACCCAATGCTTCTTCAATTCTGAGCAATTGATTGTATTTAGCCATTCTATCAGAACGAGAAGCTGAACCCGTTTTAATTTGACCCGTATTTAAAGCTACTGCTAAATCGGCAATAAAATTATCTTCGGTTTCACCAGATCGGTGACTCATTACAGATGTAAAAGAGGCTCTATTAGCCATATCAACAGCATTTATTGTTTCTGTTAATGTTCCTATTTGATTAACTTTTATTAAAATAGAGTTTGCTGATTTTTCGGTTATTCCTCTTTTTAATCTTTTTACGTTAGTTACGAATAAATCATCACCAACAATTTGTACTTTATCACCAATTGCAGCCGTTAATTCTGCCCATCCTTTCCAATCATCTTCATCCAAGCCATCTTCGATTGATAAAATTGGGTATTTTTTAGCCCAACCTTTCCAATAGCTAACCATTTCAGATGAAGTCCTTTTTATGCCAGTTGATTCAAATTCGTAGAGTTTAGTTTTAGCATTATAAAATTCTGAACTAGCTGCATCTAATGCAATGTACATATCAACGCCTGGTTTGTAACCAGCTTTTTCAATAGCTTTCAAAACAATCTCGATGGCTTCTTCATTTGAGCCTAAATTAGGTGCGAAACCACCTTCATCACCAACATTAGTAGAATGGCCTTTAGATTTTAGAACTTCTTTTAGGTGATGAAAAACCTCTGTTCCCATACGTAATCCTTCACTAAAAGTAGATGCTCCAACAGGCATTACCATAAATTCCTGAATGTCGATTTTATTATCAGCGTGAGAACCTCCATTTAAAATGTTCATCATTGGAATAGGCAATAAATTAGCATTTACACCACCTATATAATTGTATAAAGGAATTCCTGTTTCCTCAGAAGCAGCTTTAGCACAAGCCAATGAAACTCCTAAAATTGCATTTGCTCCTAAATTACCTTTGTTTTCTGAACCATCTAAATCAATTAATGTTTTATCAATTACTGCTTGGTCTAACACATAAGCTCCCAGCAATTCTTCACTTATTACCGTATTAATGTTTTGAACAGCCTTCAATACACCCTTACCCATAAATCTGCCTTTGTCGCCATCACGTAGTTCAACAGCTTCATACTTACCTGTTGAAGCTCCTGATGGAACAGCAGCTCTTCCTAAAATACCATTTTGTGTAATAACATCAACCTCTACGGTTGGATTTCCACGCGAATCTAGAATTTGTCGAGCATGGATTTGTGAAATGTAACTCATTTTTTAAATTATTTGGTTTAGTATTAAAAATAAAAAGCAACCAATATTGGTTGCTTTTTATTTGATTTATTTCTTATCTCTAACTAGAACTTCATCAATCATTCCATATTCTTTGGCTTCTTTTGCAATCATCCAGCAATCTCTATCGCTATCAGCCCATACTTTATCGTAGGGTTGATTGGAATGTTTTGCAATAATTTCGTACAATTCAACTTTTAATTTTTGAATTTCACGAGCTGTAATTTCGATGTCAGAAGCTTGTCCTTGAGCTCCACCAAGCGGTTGGTGAATCATTACTCTTGAGTGAGGTAATGCGGTTCTTTTACCAGCTGCACCGGCACACAACAATACAGCTCCCATTGAAGCTGCCATTCCTGTACAAATGGTAGCTACATCGGGTGCAATATATTGCATGGTATCATAAATTCCTAAACCTGCATAAACACCTCCCCCTGGAGAGTTTACATAAATTTGTATGTCTTTTTTGGCATCAACCGATTCTAAAAAAAGCAATTGTGCTTGGATAATGTTTGCTACATAATCGTTTATTCCTGTTCCCATAAAAATAATTCTATCCATCATTAAACGAGAGAATACATCCATTGAAGCAACATTCATTTGGCGTTCTTCGATAATTGTTGGCGAAATATAATCGGCATGAATAGATTGGTACTGATCATAAACTAAACTACTAATTCCTCGGTGTTTAGTTGCATATTTTCTGAATTCATCTTTATCAAACATAGTTATTTTGGGTTTTAATTTGAGTTAAAATTGACTCGGCTAATTTAATATTTAAAGCTTTATTTATTTATGATATTTATACAAAGATTTAAACAAAAAAAAGCCTCACAAAATTGCGAGGCTAAATCTTATTATTTTTTGTTATAAGCTATTTTGGCAAAATCTTCATACGAGATTTCTTTTTTATTTAGTTTAAAAGTGGATTTAAACATTTCCATCATTTTTATATCATAAAGCATCATGTAAATGTTTCGTGCTTCTTCCTGATTGTGTAAAACTCTATTTGCTGTTTCGGTTAAATCCTTATCATCATCTGTTGGCAAACCCATACTTGCCAATTGATTTTTTAATAATTCTTTGGTATATTCTACTACTTCGGGGTTTGAAACTTTAATATCAAATTGTTTGATGATTTTATTTTCAATTAATTGCCACTTTAATTCTTTTGAATATTGATTGTAATCTTGTTCAATTTGTTCTGCAGTTACTGGTTTTTCGTTTGTTGCAGCAATCCATCTTTTCATAAAAGCATCCGGCAATGAAAGGTTTAACTTTTTAAACAACTCTTCTTGGATATCTGTCTTTAATTTTCTGTCGCTATCTACAACAAGTCCTTGCGATAGTTGCTCTTCAATTTTACCTCTAAATTCTTGTTCGGAAGTAATTTTATTAGGACCAAAAACTTTATCGAACAATTCTTGATTTACTTCGGCAGGTAAAATTTTGTTGATTTTCTCAACTGTATATTTAAACTTGTTAGTAATGCCTTTTAGTTCGTTTACATGCACACCAAGTGCAGCAGCAACATCACTTTCATGTTCTGAAACTTTTTTAGGATCAAGTTCAACAACATCACTAGCTTTTAAACCAATTAATTTTTTTTGTAATGATGAATCGGTTACTGATTTAATAATAACCACTGAAGAATTAGTAATTCCACCAACCTTAACTTGACCGTTTTCTAATTCTTCGAATTTACCAAACAACATATCATCTGCTTCTGAAAATTCTGGATTGGTCATTTTACCATATCTTCTCGATAAATCTTCTACATATTTGTTGATATCGTTTTTTGATACTTTAATAACGTATTGGTCGAATTTTAATTTGTCTGTTAATTCTAATTCAAATTGAGGTGCTAAACCAACATCGTATCTGAATTCAAAATCCTTTTGATTTTCCCAATCAATTTTTTCCTGTTCATTTAATTTTGGAAGTGGATTTCCCAAAACATCTAATTTTTCTTCTGTAATATATTTTTGTAATGAAGCTGATAACACCTTATTGATTTCGTCAACCATTGCATTAACACCAACCATTTTCTTTACCATTCCCATAGGCACGTGTCCTTTTCTAAAACCGGGAACAGTTGCTTTGTTTTGGTAATCTTTTAATACTTTATCTACATTTTTTTTATAATCAGCTTCTGATAACTGTATTTTAATTACAGCATTTAACTGGTCTATTTTTTCTTGAGTGATATTCATTTTTTAATACGTTTTATCAAATTAAAAAAAAAGGTACAATCCCGATAACTATCGGGACTCATACCTTTTTATTTTTTTTGTACAGGCGGAGAGACTCGAACTCTCACACCTCGCGGCACTAGATCCTAAGTCTAGCGTGTCTACCAATTCCACCACGCCTGCAAAAGGAACGCAAAAGTAATATTTTTTAATTAGATGACAAGATGTTTATTGAAAAGTTTGGAAAAAAAGAAACAAGGCTTTTAAAAAGCTTTATTTCTAAAAAAATATATTTATATTTGTAATTTATACGTATATTTTATAAATATGACAACATTTACCAGTACCTTACCCGATGATTTAATGAACTTACTTTCAGAAAAAGCAAAGGAACTATCTATTCCAAAAAATAAATTGATTGAAAAAGCTTTGCGTATTTATTTAGACCAAATTAACCGGGCTGCTTATGTAAAATCTTACAAACGTTTGGCTGAAGATACCGACGTACTACTTATTGCAGAAGAAGGTATGGAAGATTATTTAAAAAATTTGGAAGAATGAAGCAGGGCGAAATTTGGTTTACCGATTTAAACCCAATTCAAGGCAGCGAACAAGCCTGTTTTAGACCTGTGGTAATTGTGAGTGGAAATTTGTTAAACGACCTTTCTAACTTAGTTATCTGTTGCCCATTAACTACCAAAATTAAAAATTACCATGGCAATGTGGTTTTAGAGTCCGATAAAACAAACGGTTTAAAACAAACTTCCGAAATTCTTACTTTTCATATTCGTTCATTAACTAAAAGTCGGCTAAAACAAAAAATTGGCAAGATTAAAAGTGATGAATTAAAAAGTATTCATGCTTGTTTGCAAGATATTATGAAGTATTAAAGAAAATAGCCTTTGTTGGTATCCTCACCAACAAAGCTTAATTCTTCGTTTGTAAAGACACAAACTTAGGCGGCAAAAATTAGAAAAAGAAGCAAGGCTTTTTAAAAAAACATTGCTTCTAAAATCAGAAATTTATGCTTAAATTGGCTTACTAAAATTCCAACCGAACAAAATGACCAAAGCACAACAAACCAAACTTAAAGCCTTGATTAAAAAATACAATCTGGTGCTTAAAGAATCGATGGAAATTGCCTTGATGGAAGATTTGTTTAACCTGATTATTGTAAATGCCGACGATAAAGATTTTGAATTGAAAGATATGTTGTTGGACAAACAAAACCTAAAAAGTTTTATTATTCAGGAATTTATCAAACTCAACAACAAACCCATTACTTCTCAACTAAAAAACATGGATGAGATTAAACTAAACTTGGTAAAAAATAAACAACAGAAATTAAATTTTTAAACCTCAGCTCTCAAATTAGCTTTTTTCTTAGCAATTGCAGCTTTAATATCTTCTAACTCACCTTTTGGTATTGCTCCAATTAATTTTTTAGTGTATTCCGTTTGAGGGTTATTGTAAATTTCGTCAGCTAGTCCCATTTCTTCAATTTTTCCTTGATTCATCACTATCATTCTATCGCTCATAAATTTAACTACCGACAAATCATGAGAAATAAAAATATAGGTAAATCCAAATTCGTGTTTCAACTCATTCAATAAATTTAACACTTGAGCCTGTACAGAAACATCTAAAGCAGAAACGGATTCATCACAAATAATAAACTTTGGATTTAAGGCTAAAGAACGAGCAATACAAATACGTTGACGTTGACCACCAGAAAACTCATGTGGATAACGATAAAAATGGTGTTCTGGTAAGTTTACTCTTCTAAGTAACTCCATTACTCTTGCTTTTCGTTCGGCATCGTTTGCTAATACATTATGAACTTTCATAGGCTCCATAATAGCTTCGCCTATAGTAATTCGAGGGTTTAATGATGAGTATGGGTCTTGAAAAATAATTTGCATTTTTTTTCTGAATTCCCGCATTTCTTTTGCTCCTAAATGAGTTAAATCGTGTCCTTCAAATATGATTTGTCCTTCGGTAGGTTCAACTAGTTTTAAAATAGTTCGACCCAATGTTGTTTTACCACAACCCGATTCACCTACTAAACCCAATGTTTCTCCAGGATAAACATCAAAAGTAACGTCATCAACTGCTTTTACATTTTCGGTAGACTTTCCAAACAAACCATTGTTTATGGGAAAATACGTTTTAAGATTTTTAATTTGCAGCAAAGGTTCTTTGGCAAAAAGAATTTCGTGTTGTTTATCGGTTTCTTCTTTGGTAACAATTAAGCTGTTGGTAACTTCCTCCACCGATTTATTGGTTTCGTGCATGATGCCTTCATCATCAACAGTCATAAAATCGGCAACAGTTGGCAACCATTTCAATCGTTTATTTAATGGTGGGCGACAAGCTAATAAACCTTTGGTATATGGGTGTTGTGGGTTATTAAATATTTCCAATACAGAACCTTGTTCAACCACTTTACCTTTGTACATTACCACTACCTTATCAGCTAATTCTGCAATTACACCTAAATCGTGTGTAATAAACATAATACCCATATCATGCTCTAATTGTAGTTTGTTCATCAACTCCAAAATGGTTTTCTGAACAGTTACGTCAAGTGCGGTAGTAGGTTCATCAGCAATTAAAATAGAAGGATTGCACGACATCGCCATAGCAATCATTACACGCTGCTTTTGACCGCCTGAAATTTGGTGTGGATAAGTGTCAAAAATGCTTTCTGGGCGTGGTAATTGTACTTTTTTAAATAATTCTATGGTTCTTAATTTGGCTTCTTTTTTATTCACTTTTTGATGAACAATAATTGCTTCTGCAACTTGGTCGCCACAAGTATAAACAGGATTTAATGATGTCATTGGTTCCTGAAAAATCATGGCAATTTCGTTACCTCGAAATGTTCTCATGGTACTTTCAGGAGTTTTAGCTAAATCAACCACGCCATGTTGTGAGTGAAAAAGTATTTCGCCAGAAACTATTCTTCCAGGAGGGTTTGGAATTAACCTCATTACAGAAAGTGCAGTGACAGATTTTCCTGAACCTGATTCTCCTACTACACCAATGGTTTCACCTTTGTTAAGTGTAAAAGACACATCATTTACCGCTTTAACGGTTTCTTCTTCAGTTCTAAACTCAGTAACTAAATTCTTAATTTCTAAAAGCGTTCTGTTTTCCATGAATTGAATTATATTCTTAAAAAGGCTTTAAAGATAAGTGTAAAAAAAAGATTAAACAACAATTGCCCTCAATACCTAATAAAAGATTAGATGAATTGACATTTACACCTTATCAATCAGTAATTTAAGTCGCTAATTAGAACAGAAATGTAACCATATTCCTGACTATCGTTAATCATAGCTATTTCGATAGTATTGCCAGTTTTTTTACTTTTTGTCCGCCAAGAGGTGTAGCCATCGGTTGCAATTTTACCTTTTCCATAACGTTCAAAAAAATGTGCCGTCAATTCTACAAACAAGTTATTGGCATCCTCAATTTTATCGAAATAAGCCGAAAGTTCTATTTCATATAAATTATTTTCAGAAAAGTCGTAAGAAATAGTATAACTATTGCCCATGTCTAATTTGTAGTCGTAATACAAATATTCGGGCATATTATCGACTAAAAAAGTCGTGTTTTCTAATACCTTAACTTCTTCAATGGTGTTTCCAATTTCAACACCTCTAAAAATTCCTTGTTCAGATTTTACAATAGCATCAAAATGTGGGGAAGTTGTTTTTTTACACGAAAAAATGGTTAGTAGTATTACTAAAACAAAAAAATTATATTTTTTTAAAAAATTGATAACCATTTGATTAACTGTAAAATATTTGATCTTCGTGAATTAATTGTTCGTTTCTGAACCTTAAAAATAATTGAGTTAAAGCTACCACATCTTTCTGACAATATATAGCAATTCGTTCTAAATCATTTTCCTCCCAGTACACTTTATTTACCATGCTACCATCAATATCGTCTTTTGGCGTTGGGATATTAAAAATAGTGGTTAACAAACTCAACGATGTAAAGTGTTTATAATCGCCAAATTTCCACAATTGCAAGGTATCCAAATGTTGTACTTCCCATGGTTTTTTACCTGCTAAATCTAAAATATCTGGAATATTTAATCCATTTACCAAACCTCTTCGTGCAATGTAAGGGTAATCAAATTCTTTTCCATTATGTGCACACAGAACATGCTGTGGAGTATTAAAATGTTTGTTTACCAATTCGAAAAAATCAATCAATAATTCCGCTTCATTATGATTGTAAAACGATTTTAATCGAAGTTGTTTTAGACCATTTTCGATTTTGATAAACCCTACAGAAATACACACAATTTTACCAAATTCGGCATAAATTCCAGCCCTTGAATAGGTTTCGGAAGGGGTTTCATTTTCTTTTCCAATAAAGTTGGATTTGTGTTCCCAATGTTTTTTAAAATCATCAGAAAGTTCTTCAAATGATTTTACTGCCGAAGTAGTTTCTATATCTAAAAATAAAATCTTTTCGAGTTTGATGTTTTCTAGCATTTTAGGACTCTTTTATTGACAACCAAATGTAGGAAAAAAAACCTAACAGGTTTTTGAAACCTGTTAGGTTTATTTAATCATAATTCCTTTTTTGAAAAGAACTGGAATAGAAATGAGGTTTTCGTTTTTGATGGTTTCTGCCAAAAAAATGTATTTTTTATCCAACAACTCGTTGTCTTTAAAAAAGCTTACCCAAAATTCGTTGTGTAACCCGAAAACATCTTCCATAATAGGTTCAATTTTAGCAAAACTCATGGCTTCAATATCTCCTAATGCATGGCGTAATGTGGAAGTTTTTGATTCTTCTCCACTTTCCAACTTTAAATAACCTCTTGAGGAAACCAATACTTGATGTAATTTTTCGGAAGACATGTTTATTAGGTATACATTCCAAACTTCTTGGTTAAGTTCATTCACTTCTTTTACAATGGCAACAGCAACATCTTTTATCGAAGAAGGGTTAATGTCTTTTTTCATTAGTAGTCTATTTTTTGTTTAAATGAAACGTTGAAACAGCCTCTTGAACTGTTTTATCTTCATCATTAACAATTACATAATAACCAAAATTTCCAAATAGATCTTTACTAATTGAAGCTCTTAATGTTCTAACAATAAGTTCTTTCGATTGTTTAATATCGGCTAAGTTTCGAGGTAATTCGAACTTTTCAGCAAATTTTATTAAATTGTTAAACATGTCATTGGATACTTGAAATTGTTTTTTAAAATCTAAAGCATTTTTATATTGATTTTTTAATTTAATCCTGTTATTATCAACATATTGCAAAGAAAAATCTTGCAAAATACCACGATATCTTAATTCATAAAAATAATTGGTATTTCCAACAGTATCTAGTGGAACAAAAATATCGGGCATAATCCCTCCGCCACCATAAACTATTTTACCTGATGGAGTATAAAATTTTAACGAATCAGGAAAATGAATACTATCAGCACTCAACAATTCTCCATTTAAGTACCTGTTGTATGATTCCAGGTTGTAATTTTCCATTCCTTTATCGTAAGGTTTTTGAATACATCTACCCGAAGGAGTGTAATATCGAGCAACTGTTAGTCGAAGTGCAGAACCATCAGGCCAAAGCACTTGTTCTTGAACTAATCCTTTACCAAACGACCTTCTTCCTATTATAGTTCCTCTATCGTTATCTTGCACAGCTCCTGCTAATATTTCACTTGCCGATGCAGAGTTTTCGTTGATTAAAATAATAACGTTGGTTTTCTCCAAAATACCTTTTTCGGTAGCATAAAACGCTTCTTTATTTCTAGATTTACCCATCGTATAAACCACCATTTGATTTTCTGAAAGTATCTCGTCGGCTATTTCTGTAGCGGCATTCATTAAACCACCACCATTTCCTCTCAAATCAATAATCAGACTTTCCATACCTTCTTTTTTAAGTTTTTTGGTTGCCGTTAAAAACTCTTCATAAGTGGTTTTTGCAAATCGATCAATTTTAATAAATCCAATTTTATCATCAATCATATACGGTGATTCTATACTAAAAATTGGAATTTCATCTCGAGTGATGGTATAATCTAACAATTTTTTAATCCCTTTTCTTGAAACACTAACGTTAACTTTTGTGCCTTTAGGACCCTTGAGTAATTTAATAACATTTTCATTAGTAATGCCGTTACCCGCAATTAATTTTTTTCCCACTTTAATTATTCTATCACCTGCTTCTAACCCAACCCTTTCGGATGGACCGTT
Organism: uncultured Vicingus sp.; assembly: GCA_964371285.1. Taxonomy (GTDB): domain Bacteria; phylum Bacteroidota; class Bacteroidia; order Flavobacteriales_E; family Vicingaceae; genus Vicingus. The sequence continues at coordinate 13,909 of CAYJMI010000020.1, forward strand.
GGCAATAACCGAGATAATCATCACCGTGTCGTTATTTATTCTAAATTCCACACCAATTCCTTGAAAATTTCCTTCCAAAGGATCGTTCATGTCATTAAATTCTTTTGCAGGAATGTAATAAGAATGTGGGTCGAGAGTAGATAAAATACTTGAGATAGAAAGCTCTGTTAACTCTGTTTTATTGATGGTATCGACATACATGTCTTCAATAAAATTTAAAATTTCGTTCAGTTTATTGATTGTATTATGTTTAGCATTTACTGGGAAAATGATTGTTTTATCAGTTGAATTTTGAGATAAGTAAGCCCCTAAATAAATTCCTAAAACAATACAAAACGAAATAATGGTTGGTAATATAAAATAGATAAAAGTTTTGTTCTTGTTCATTTTTTGATACTTAATTTGTAACTGCTTAACAACTCCATTTTGACACGAATTGCACGAATTAACCATTAAAACACCATAGGTGTTTCTTAAATTTGTGTAATTAAACTTATCCGCTAAATCAAATTACACAAATTAGAATAAGTAAAACTTATTTCATTCAAATTTTGCTGTCCCGATTCCTCTAGATTGCTCTATAATATTAGTGTAATTCGTGTCAAAAATAATTGTTTTTTTGCTGAGTAGCTCCATAAATTTTCACCTAATTTAAATCTAAAATTTGATCAACTATAATGCCCGATTCTTTTAAAAAGAATATCCCTGCATCATCTTTATAAGAATTATGGTAAACCACACGTACAATTCCTGCTTGGACAATTAGCTTACTACATTCTTTACATGGCGACAAGGTAATGTACAAGGTTGCTCCATCGGCATTATGGGTCGATTTTGCTACTTTTAAAATAGCATTTGCTTCGGCATGCAACACGTACCAATGTGTTTTTTCATTTTCATCTTCACAGCAATTATCAAAACCCGTTGGAGTTCCATTGTAACCGTCAGAAATAATCATTCTGTCTTTAACAATAAGAGAACCTACTTGTTTGCGTTTACAATGAGATAATTTACCCCATTCTAAAGCCATTTTTAAATAGGCTATATCGTAGCGTAACTGCTTTTGTTGATTGTAATTATTGTCCATCCTTTTTATTGTGTGGCAAAAGTAATTTATTTTTATCAACGTCTTATTTATTTTTTAATATTGTGTTGATGCTACTACGTGGTGAGTAATTTTTGTTCAAAAAAAAACCGAAGCTGGAATTACTCCCAACTTCGGCCTTCTAACTTCGGTCTTCTTTACTTTTTCACCATTTTTTTAGTAGCAATTAACTCACCATCAGCAATAAGGCTGTAGGTGTAAACGCCAGTTTTAAGATTGGTGCCATAAACGGTTAATTTACTTTCGCCACGTTCTTCAATAATCAATTCTTTGATGATGCGACCGTTTAAATCGTAAAACAACAGTTTGGCTTCACTTACTTCTGCTGGTATGTTGTAATTAATTACCGTATTTTCAGCAAAGGGATTAGGTATGTTTTGGTCTAAAATTATCGAATTAGCATTTACCAATTCTACACTTCTATAGTTTGTTGTATTGTTAGGTTCTGTATTCATGGTTCTGTTGCCTTCGGTACAAATGTTGGCATTTCTGATACAGTTTTCAAGGTAGGCTAAACGAGTTTCCAAATCATTATTAATGGAATCTAAGGCTTGGATAATAGAATCTTGTGTATGATTTTTAGTGTCTAACTCTTTCACACTTTCTACCAATAAAGGAGCAACACGGTCGTAGTTTACATGTACCAAACTAGAATCGTCGGTAAAAGTTAACAAAGGTTCGATAGCAGCAATTTCCTGAGCAATAAAACCAATGTGTTGTAAACTGTCTAAATTCATGTCGTTTTGGGCAGAGCTGCTCCACCCGTAAGAAACCCCACGCATTTGTTTTACTTTGTCTAACGAATTGGCTAAGTTTTGTACATTAGTTTTTACGTTTTGGTCGGATAAAGTGGCTTTATCTAAACGTTCGTTAAGTTCAATAACTGCCTGAACGGTAATAGGAATTAATGGATTATAATTTAAAGATTTATAAGACATTGGTTGAGTAGTGAAATTTCCAGTAGAGTCAATAATGCCAGGATGCATAGATTCATGCACCAAGTCGGGTAATACTTGTTCTACTTCTTGAGCAATAAAACCATATTGTAATCGATTCTCAAAATTAAATTGCGGAAAATTGGTTACATCCATTTTGTAAATGTGTGGTATTAGTTTTCTTAATATATCTGTTGCTCCTTTAATATTTTCTACATTGGTTTTAAACATTTTATCGGAAGGAGGAATTAATGCTCCCGTATATTCAAGGTCTCCCAAAAAATAGCCTGCACGGTTTATTGTGGCACCCGAAGCTCGTCCATAAACACCAACATGATATGTTCCACTTCCATTTGCGTCAAAAGTACCTGCTACCTTTACGGTAGCATTACTTTGAACTTCAGCGAGAATGCCATAAGCTGAGAAACCTGATGCCACATTCAGAAACTGTCCTGCTATACTGATTGAAGGAAAACTAGGAGGAGGGCTATATGCGTTTTGTTGCTTTACAACGAATTTAGATATTAATAATGGCGTAGTACAAGGAACACCAATGGCTACTCTAGCAAACGCACCTTGTCCTGTAAAATAATAATTTTGGTTACCCAAAGGTATTTCATAATCACTTGTTAAAGGATTTTGTGGATCAGAGCAATTGTTTCCAATACCTCCTACAGCATCAATCCAATGCACACGATTGTGGTCGGTAGGGTCGATTGCAAGTATTTGAGTTAAAGTATTATCTTTTGTTACCGTTCTAATTCGCAAATCGCCATCAATATCAAGTTTGGCGTTAATTGGATTGGTAATATTAAAAGCAGTTGTCCAATCACCAATACCTATCATTCCATGATTTGGTGCAGGCAATGTTGTAGCTTTACCAGGAATCATACGGGAAACTTCTAAACCATTAGCTGTATTTGCTGGCACTACAGTTCCTGTTGTTGGTGAGGTAAAAATAAATCGAAGATTATCTGATGGCGAGGCTTGGTCATCGCCCCAGTTGATAACGGCATCTTTATGCGATGCACTTTCGGATTTTAAACCAACATACATGTGATCGCTGTTAAAGGAGGTAAATGTACCTACATTCATCCATGTTCTCCAACCGTCATTGTTTGCATTAATGGTGTTGTAGCCTAAATGCAACAAACTTAATGGCCGTGTTACTGGTAAAGCAGGGTCGTAGCTAATGGATACACGAGTAAATTTTGGTAACAAACTTGCAGGATTATTTATTCCATAACCTCCACCTGCTAAATTAGTTGGTGCATTAATAGCGGTAATCCGCATACGTTCTAAGGTGTTGCCTGTACTAATATTAACTGCGTTGGTATTGGCATTGGTAGAAAACAAGATATGACGGGTTTCTTGGTTGTACATCAGGGCATTTCCGTTTACGTTGGCATTGTTATCTCCATTAATACCGATGCGTAAACCATCGCTAGCTGTTTCGGCTGTGCCAGAACCAACAGCAACATCTCTGTTGGTATATTGGGTATAAACCGATTCCATGTTGTTGTAGCTTAAATGTTGTAGCGATTGCGGTTGGGCATAAATAGGATGTTCTTCGCCAAAAGTGGGACCCAGTCCCATGTTGCCTAAGGCGGTAAAACGAGCTATATGTCTGCCGTCCAAATCATTATCACTATTTAGGTTGTTTACATTTATATCATGAGGCATGCCTCCAGGGTTATTTTCATTGTCCATAAATCGAAAACACATATCATCAGAACCAACTGAGCCTGTGTTTTGATTATTAGCCCAAGCAATAACAAACTCATTGCGGTTTTCAATAATATCGGTGGCTAAATACGAACCCGAACCTAGATTATTAAAAAATGGTCTAAACCCGATATAGCCCATATCTACATTATCGGTAAAAGTAACACCACCACGCATCCAAGGACGGTAAGCACCATCCTCAATTGATGAATTCCCCGTTTGTCCATTTAAATGTAATAAACTGTAAGGACCTCTTCCAATATTGTTCTCGTCGCCCCATACGTTAAAAGAGTTTACTCCAATACCAACATAACCCGAACTGGGTATTTGGCTGTAACTATTGATAGTTGTTACTCTGTTTTGGTTAATGTGCATTCGTTGTAAGCCGTTGGTTAGGAACTTCATACCCGTATTTTCGTGGTTATTAAGTTCAGCATATTGGCGGTTGGTAGTAGCACTAGTGGCATGGTAGCCTACTTCAAAGCCATCGCCTGGGTTGTCATCTGTGCTAAAGTTGGTAAACCTTAACGAAATGTTAGAAACATCATCGTGGTGCAAATGTAAACGGCTACGTGGTATAAAACCTGCTGGCAAGTTATTACCAAAACCTATACGCCCTGCATTTGATCCGATACCACCGTTTTGTATGACTTGTCTATTTATGCCATTAGTACCAAATCTAATCGAAATGTTGTTTCCAACTACTGTTCCAAGAGAATTATTAGCTGGAGTAACAGCATCAATTCCAACATTAATATTTCCCCCTGGTTTCCAATATGGGTTTTGACTATAAGAGAATAAAACCATAAAAAATGTAGGGAATGAGAATAAAATAAGTTTTTTCATAATAATTAGTTTTTAATAAAGGATTTTGTAATGAGTTTTTTATTGTCAATGTATAGTTTCATAAAATACATCCCAAAAGAAAAATCTGAAATATTTATTTTTAAATCGGATGTATTGTAAAAAGAATCTTGAAAAATTAATTTTCCATTAAGATTATATATATCTATGGAAACTATTTTGACAGAACTAATATTTTTTAAGTTAATATTAAGTATATCATTTGCTGGATTAGGATAAATAGAAATTTCATCTAAATTTTTATCTTCTATTCCTACATTATTATAACAATCTGTTGAATCCAATGATACACAAACATCATCAATATAGTAATAAGGAAAATTATAATATGAAGGATTGCCACCATTCCCTATAAATAAAGAATCAGTTGTAGCATGACCATTAAAGTTACCAATAGTTAAATATTTTTCTCCACCTTGTGCAATAAAAGTATTTTTTACTTGCATCCACCCATTTTTGTTTATCAAAAATAAACCTTCTGTATTTTTTATTTGAGGTGTATAATTTAACGAATCCGTATTGTTTTGCCATATAGAATCATTTGATAAATATAGTCCTACATCATCGGTTGCATATAAAGAGCTATCACTTAATGATAAGTGGAAGGAGACATAATACTTCATGCCTAAAGTTAAACTATCTAATAGCTTAACACTAATATATTCTCTATAATTAATATTCCAATTTATTTCTTCCGATGCTAAAAAACCAGCATAAGCATTTCCAGATTTTGCATTTTGAGAACCCATAAAGTTATTAGGTACCCCCATATCATTAAATCCTCCTGGAACATAACATGTATTATAATAATCAGAAGTTCCAGTATTAGCATTCATCCAATTGGTTGCATAATGTATCATAGAGGCTTGGTCTGGGCATGTATCGAATTGTTCAAAACTTGGGTTAGGAACTAAATTTTGGCTGTATGTTATTGTTCCACTCAAAGCAATTAATAATATGACGATTAACTTTTTCATGTAGCTAATGTAATGAAAAAAATTAGCTATTGGTAAACCTTAACGAAATGTTAGAAACATCATCGTGGTGCAAATGTAAACGGCTACGTGGTATAAAACCTGCTAATAAATTGTTGCCCATGGCTATACGCCTTGCTGCACTGCCTGTGCCTAAATTGTTGATTAACATCCTTGGAATGTTATTGGTTTCAAACATAATTGCATTGTTGGTATTTGAGCCTAATGTAAAAGGATTGATAGATGGATTATTTCCCCCTTTATCCCATGATTGAGAAAATAAAGGTATTGAGATAAAACTTAAAGCTATTGTAAATAGTAGGTTTCTCATAGTGTAAAGATTTAGTTAATAATTATTTTTTTTATAATGTTTTTTGAATGATTATATATCCTAAGAAAATAGATTCCTTGTGGTAAGCTAAGGCTTATATATCCTCTGTTTTCGTTTGAATTTACCTGACCTAATTTTACGATATCTCCAATATTGTTGATTATTTCAAAGTTGTAAGTTTCAATTAAAGCTCCTAATTCAATAAATATATAACCTTGATTTGAAGGAATAGGATAAATCTTAATTTCATCCTCAATTTCATAATCCATAATCGGTGTTGCTAATAAACAATCAACAGAATCTAAACTTACACAAATATTATCTACATAATAATAAGCTATATAAAGAGAGGTGTCAATTCCTTGAATATTTGTGTTAGCATCATCAAAGAAATTTCCAATCAATATTTTTTGATATGCAGAATCGGCAATAAAACTACTTTCAAAATGATACCAGTTGATAGTGTCCGAAATTATTGTATCAATAAAAACTTGGGCATTATTAATAGTAAAAGGTGGGTTACCTGCATCATAGGAAGTTGAGTTTGTAAATAACATTCCTAATTTGTCAGCGGCAAATCCAATTTCATTATTATCAAGAGTAAAACTAATGTCCATTGAAACATAATATTGAACACCAATAGTTAATGGAGAAAGTAAATCCGCTTGGATATGTTCTCGATGGTCAGGCCATGATAATCCTCTGTTATAAGTATATAAACCTACATAAGCATCACCAATTATTGTATTTTGATAACCATAAAAATTATCAGGAACAGAAGCTCCACCAGCACCAGCACATGAATTGAAATAATCTGGGCTACCTCCAGCAGAAGACCATGAAATAACTTTGTCAATTTCAAAACTAGTCGAAGGGCATATACTATATTGTTCAAAACTCGGGTTAGGCACAAGGTTTTGAGCAAGAGTAGTTAAACCACCTACAATAAAAATAAACATTAAAATTAGGCGTACTATTTTTTTCATGTTAAGCAGGTATTTGATAGTGCAAATTATAACAATTGGTTATAAGAAACAAATTTATTTTTTAGTTAGCCGTATTTTCTCGGTTATTAAGTTCGGCATATTGGCGGTTGTTAAAGTTATAGTAGCTGAATAGTTCCTTTCTTATTAATACCCAATTGTTAATTGTTTGTTTTAAATGTATTTATAAACGACTGTTTTACATGTAATTTTATACCTTAAATACGCTTAAAATGACTAAAAAGATTCTAGTAATAATACTTGTCTTATTATTAATTGTTATTTCTATATTCTCCTACAATTTTTACAAAAACATTAAAGCACCTATAAACGCAAATTCATTTGTAGCTATACCACAAAACGCTGCTCTTATTGTTCAAGGTAAAAGCTTTAAAAATTTGATTCAGAAACTAAATTCCTCAAATATTATTTGGGAAGAATTGGTTAACAACACCTCTATTTCAAACACTTACAATAAACAATTAAATTTTTTAGATTCATTGATGAATGATGAAATGATTGGTCAAATAACCAACCATCAATCTGTAATTACTTCTTTGCACCAACTTGGAGCATCAGATTTTGAAGCCATTTATTATTTTGCCACTGCTTCTAACATTGAACATGAATCGCTAATTAATCATCTTAAAGTAATAACTAAATTGAATCCTGAGGCTAGAATTTATGATGAGGTGTCTATTTATAATTTTACTGTAAATGAGAACAAAAAAATAGCCTTAATTTATCATAAAGGAATTGTTGCTTTTAGTTTTAGCACTATTTTAATTGAAGATGTTGTTCGCCAATTAAATGCAGAAACATCCTTGCTTGATGATGTTAATTTTAGTTCGGTTTTAAAAACCGCTGGAGAATCAGAATTTGGTAACGTTTTTGTCAACGTTGCTCAACTAAATAAAATAACTTCTTCGTTTTTAGATAAATCGGTAAAAGCAGATTTGAAAGATATTGAATTGTTTAGTACCTGGATGGCACTGGATGTATCCATTAAAAGTAATGCGGTAATGTTAAATGGCTTTGCTTTAGCTCAAGATTCCACGAATTTGTACTTATCACTTTTTAAAGACCAAAAGCCTCAAGACCAAGAATTAATAAACATTTTACCAAAAAACACTGCTTTTGTTTATTACAATGGCTTTAGTGATGTTAAAGCGTTTTTTAAGAAAAAATTGGATATTCTTAAAAAGAGAAATCAATCTTTACCTTACGAATCACTTTTAGAAATTTTTTCTGCTGAAAATCAACTGGATATTGTTGAAGAATGGTTAAGTTTTTTAGGTAACGAAATGGCTGCAGTAATTACTGAACCTACTAATGATTTTGATTTTGAAAATCATAAATTCTTAGTTTTTAAAATTAGCAGTCCAGAAAAAGCTACGAACTCATTAAACACTATTGCCTTAAAAATTAACGAAGAACCGCATCCAATCATCCCATTTAACGATTATCAAATTAGTAGAATCGATTTCGAAAATTTCTTCACCACCTTTTTTGGAAAACCTTTTTTTAATATTAACCAGCCTTATTATACTATTATTGGCGATTATCTAGTTTTCGGTGTTTCAGAAGCTGCTGTTCAGGAGTTTATTACTTACCAACTTAACAATAAAACTTTACAAAGCGATGAAAATTACATTGCTTTTAAAGAGAATTTATCTTCATCTTCAAATGTTTTTATTTACAATAACATAGCACGTTCTGTTAAACTTTATCCAAATTTTGTTGCTGAAAACTATCACAAAACAATTTTAGAAAAGACTGAATTGTTACAAAAATTTGAGGCTGTTTCGTTGCAAATTAGTGCTCAAAAAAGTAACTTGTATTACACCAATTTTTACTTAAAATACAATCCCGTTTACAAACAAGATACCCGTTCGGTATGGGAGACAGAACTTGAAGGGGAAATAATTGGTAAACCAGAAATTGTTATTAATCACACCAACAACACTCGTGAAATTTTTGTTCAAGACAACTTAAATAAAGTTTACCTGATAAGTAATACCGGAAAAATACTTTGGACAAAACAATTGTCAGGAAATATAATTGGAAGAGTTTACCAGGTTGACGCACTAAAAAATGGTAAATTACAATTGTTGTTTAATACTGCTGAAAAAATTTATCTATTGGATAGAAATGGAAACAATGTTGGAAAATTTCCCATTCAACTTTCTTCACCTGCAACCAACGGAATTACACCTTTGGATTATGAAAAAAATAAAAATTATAGGTTAATGATTGGCTGCCAAAACAATATGTTATATAATTTTGATATAGATGGTAATTTAGTAAAAGGCTGGGAATATGTTGCCGAAAATTCTCCTGCTACAAAAAATATTTCACATTTTATTCTTTCCAATAAAGATTACATTGTGGTTCCATTACAAAACGGAAAAGTTAAAATTATTGAGCGAAGTGGAAAAGACAGAATCAGTTTAAAAAATAAGCTTCCAAAAACTCACAACACTATTCATTTGAATTTAAACAGTGATTTAAATAAAGTGAATGTTTCTACGTTAGATTCATCGGGAAATGTGGTAAAACTTTATTTTAACGATAAAATAGAAAACCTAAATTTTACAGGAATACCCAATCATTCGTATTTTGAGAATTATGAGGTAAACAATGATAATTCGATAGACCATGTATTTGCTTTTGACAAAACACTTAAGGTTATAGATAGTGAAAAACATGACCTCTTTAAAATGGAAGTAAACGATGTAATAACACACACTCCACTATTTTTTAAAATGCCCGACAAATCAATAAAAATTGGACTGGTAACAGCTTCTAATAATTAATTGATAAATGCTGTTGGAACAATCGAAAATAATTTTCCTTTGACGGGTTCTACTCCTTTTAATATTACCAACTTATCGAATGATAACAGCTTAAACTTAATTGTTGGTGATAAAAAATTGATTTACATGTATAATTTAGAGTAATGGTTATGTTTAAGCATTTTTAACATTTAGACTCTTTATTTTCGATTTTTACTTTAATTTATTTCCGTCTTTTGTCAACCAATGAAGCAAGAATCTTATCTTAATAAATCCCAAAGAGTATTAAACATCAATTACTTTTGTTTTACAAAAACCAATGCTCTTTTCCTTTCATTTATTTTATTCTCTTTAGTTGTAAGTAGTCAGATAAAAAAAGAAAACAAGCTTTTAATTGGCAGAATTGAATTGTCGAATAAAAACTATCAACAAGCTATTGAGAGTTTTAATATTGCCTCAAACAACGAGCCTTTAAACTTCGAGCCATTATATTACAGAGCCATTGCTAAAATTGAGTTGGGTGATGTAATCGGCTCATTTAACGACATCAATAAAGCTATAGAATTAGAACCTCGAAATGTAGATTTATATATTCTTAGAGGCTCAGTAAACGATAGATTGTTTAATTATGAAAAGGCATTTGAGGATTTTAACAAAGCTATTTCTATCGATCACAAAAACCCAGATATTTATATCAGTAGAGCCATTACGTATAGTAATTTGGATGATTATGCAAATGCCATTAAAGATTGCGAAAGTGCTTTAAGGTATCGCTCAAAAAAGGAGTTGATTTATACCGTTAAAGGCATGTCGGAAATGGGTTTAAAAAACTACGAAAAAGCGATAAGTGATTTTAATGTGGTAATTGAAAATAGTCCATACAACTCTACCAATTATGTGCGACGAGCAACCGCCTATTATTTTTTAGAAAACTACGATGCTGCTTTATCCGACATACAAAAATCATTGTATTTGGATGCAAAAAATAGTTATGCTTATTTTCAACGTTCCATGATTTATAACAAACAAAATAAACAAAATGAGGCGTTGACAGATTTGAATAAGTTAATAGAATTATCTCCAAATTCATCATCGGCATATTATAACAGAGCTTTACTTTTTACCGACAAAGGAAATTTAAAAGCAGCCTTAAAAGATTATAACCAAGTGCTGAATATCAACAATAAAAATATATTGGCGTACTACAACAGAGCAATACTTTATCAAAAATTAAAAAACAATAAAGCTGCAAAAGCTGATGTAGAAAAAGCCATAGAATTGTATCCCGATTTTGTTGATGCTTATAAGCTTCGGTCATCTATACATTATGCTTTGGGCGATTATAAAGGCGGTGATGCTGATAATCAAACAGCAGAAATCATCAATCAATCGAAAATAAATATTACCGATAGTTTAAAACAAGCAGAGGAATTGTTAATTGCAAAAATCACATCATTTTCGAGTGGAAATTCCTCTTCATCATCTAATGAATCTTTTAACACAAATAACATATCACTGCTACCTAGCTACGAAATACAATTGTTTTCGAACTTAACAAATAAACGAATTATTGATTCGTGGAATAAAACCAAAAAAAGTTTCACCTCTTATTTTTTGGTGAATACCGATGAAATGGAAACATCACTTGAGCAATTTAATTTAACTGAAATATCAAAATTAACTACCGAAATTCAAGCTAGTCCGACAGATGCCGAATTGTATTTAAAACGTGCTATTTTATTTGCATCAATAAACAATTATGAAAATTCGCTTAACGATTTTAACCAATCCATTTTATTAGATTCGACCAATTACATTACCTATTTTAGCAGAGCCAACCTTATTAACAAATTAATTGAAGATAAAAATTATACTTCAGAAAATAAATTCAATTTAAAAGCTGTTTTTGCCGATTACAGTAAATGTATTAAAGAAAATGCTAACTTTAGTTTTGTCTATTTTAATAGGGGAAATATAAAATTTGAAGATGGTAAATACCTCGAAGCTATTGATGATTTTACCGCTTCAATAAAAGTAAACCCGAATTTTGCCGAAGCTTATTTTAATCGTGGTTTAATTTTATTGGTTTTAGATAACAGAGAGCAAGCTTGTAAAGATTTTAGTAAAGCTGGCGAATTAGGTCTATTATTATCTTATGATATTATTGCTAAGTATTGTAATTAGAAGTCGGACCCCGATAGCTATCGGGGGTAAACTGAGAACTGACCCCGATTAGTCCCGATAGCTATCGGGGGAGAACTAGGCTTATATCTTCACGCACATGATTAAAACATCATCAATTTGTTCATTATTACCCATCCAATTCATCAACTCTTCTTTTAACAACTCTTTTTGAGTAAGAGGCTCCTTTTGGTATATTTTCATAAAAACATCTTTGAGTTGTTTATTCATAAATTTTTTCCCTTTTGTGCCTCCAAATTGATCAGGAAACCCATCTGAAAACATATAGTAAACATCATTTTTTATGTATTCAAATTCGTGTAATTCGTAATTAAAATCTATTGGAGCACTTCCACCTATGGGCTGTCTGCTTCCTTTTAATTCATGTAATTCATTATTTCTAATGTAAAGTAATGGTCTAAAAGCCCCAGCATACGAAATTATTTTTTTATCCAAATCAAAACACGAAATAGAAATGTCCATTCCATCTCTACTTTCACTATCCTCATCATCTTGTTTAAGCACTTTTTTAATGGCAATGTTTAATTCTTTTAAAATTTTATCAGGGCTCGTAATTTTATTTTCCACAATAATTTGATTCAAATTATTTACTCCAATCATACTCATAAATGCTCCTGGAACACCATGACCAGTACAATCGGCAGTAGCAAAAATCAACTTATTGCCTACTTTTTCGTACCAATAAAAATCGCCACTTACTACATCTTTAGGTAAGTATAAAATACTAACACTATCCTTTAACTCATCCAATTTAGTTGGTTTTGGCAAAATTGCCTCTTGTATTTTTTTAGCGTAGTTTATACTGTCTGTAATATTTTTGTTTACTACTTCGATAACTTTCTTTTGGGCAGCTAATTCAGTATTTACTAGTTCAACTTTTTCTTTTTCTTCCCGAAGTTCATGAGTTCTTTCCTCCACTTTAGTTGTTAAAACTATTTGCGTTTTTCTAAGATTTCTTGTTCTTACTATAAGTATGGCATATCCTAATAAAACAACAAATAATACTGCCAAAACATAAAACCACGTAGTTTTATACCACGGAGGCGAAATAGAGAAACTAAATGTTTGATCATGCTCTGTCCAAACACCATCACTGTTTCTTGCTTTTAGTCTAAAAGTATAATTACCGTGTGGAATAGCAGTATAAACGGCTTTTCTATCCTTTGTTAATGGTAACCAGTTTTCATCCAAACCTTCTAACTTATATTGGTAATGCACTTCATTTGGATTGGTTAATGAAACACCAACAAATTCAAAAATCAAATTGTTATTGTTGTATCGTAATTCAAGATTATTTGGCAACCCATTTTCTTCATTAGTTTCTTTTGAATAATTGTTCCAGTTTACATCTATAAAATTTAACTTAATATTTTTAAAAGTAATTAATGGTGCCTGTTTATTAATAATATCGTTTTCTGAATGATATTTATAAACACCATTAATTGTCCCAAACAACAATTGTTTTTGTTTATTTCGAAATACTGCATTCAAATTACATTCAACACCACTAAACCCCTCATTTTTACCATAATTTCTTACCTCAATTTTATTTTCGGGGTTATTCCAATGCTGATATACACTTTCCATATAGACTCTATCCAATCCTTTGTTAGTACCTATCCAAATGTTTCCTTTCCCATCCAACTCCATTAAATAAATGTTTTCTGAGGTCAATCCATCTTCTTCGGTAATTTTTTTAAAATTTTTACCGTTGTAAACATAAATTCCATCACTGGTACCAATCCATAAATTATTTTTAACATCTACTTTAAAACTTTTTACTCTATCACAAATTAGACCTTGCTCTTTAGTCAAAAAATCAAACTTTTGATTATGGTATTTATAAACTCCTTTGTTTGAAGCAAAATAAATGGCTCCTTTATAATCAATAATGCCATATACAAACTCTTTTGGGGAATTTGGAATAGAAAATAATGTATCGGATTCTAAAACATACGAACCAGTATTACCCCCAACGTATAATTTATTTTTATACTTAAATGAACAATATATATTCTCCGCTTTTATTTCTTTATCAAAAAAAGGTATTGCAATGGTTTTTTCATTATTCAATTTGAATAATCCATTATTTGTACCCAATAAAATATCATTATTGTATTCATTAAAGTGATAGACATTAGTAAAACCTAAGTCTTCAAGTAGTTGGTATGATTTAACAGACTTATTTTTTTCAATAACATTAAATCCACCATTATTTCCTATATATATGTTTCCGTTCGGACTTTCATAAACCGCATTAACATAATCGCTCGAAATCCCATTCTTAGTATTATAAAAAGTGAAAATTGGATTAAACTTAACCAATCCGGCTCCAATCGAACCAAGCCATAAATTATCTTCTTTATCTGTAAATACAGACCATATTTTTTTAAAGACAAAACCATTCTTAGCTTCAATCCAAGATACCTCATAAGTGTCTTTATCAAAAAGATATAATTGATTATTTAACGCCCCAAAAACTAGTTTATTTTTATATAAACACGATGAAGTAAATGTTAAATGAGTACTCTCAATTTTAGGTAAATTTAAAACCAAAACCGTATTATTTTTAATTAAACAGACTCCATCAATAGTTCCTATTAATAATTCATTTTTTTTACCTTCAATAATCGTTTTTACATAATTGTTTGACAAGCCATTTTTGTCTGAATAATTGGTAACACTTCCTAAAGTATCAATTTTAAAAACACCAGCATTTTTAGTTCCTACCCATACATTATTTTTACTATCAGTATAAACACAATTTACGAAAGCTGTATTTAAAGACTCGTTAATAGTTTTTATAAATTCAATAGAATCGAGCTTATTAAAATATTTAAATAAGCCTCGAGAAGAACCTAGCCAAATTTCATTGGTTCTCTTATTAACATGAACGGAATAAAAGGAATTCTCCTGAGAATAATTTTTAACAACCTTTGTAACTGATTTATTTAACTTACTTACTCCCTCTTTTGTTGCCACCCAAACCTCTCCCAAAGTGTCAACATCTATAGAAAAAACGACATTGTTTGACAACCCCTGTTTTTCTTTAATAGATTTAAAAGAATACCCATCATAAATTCCTAAACCTCCACCATTTGACCCATAAAGCAAAAATCCATTTTGAGATTGAGAAACAGATAAAATATCAGACTGTTCAATCCCATCAGATGCGGCATAATTAATGAAGTTATACGTTTGTGCCGTTAAAAAATTACCAACAACAAAAATCAGTAATGTATTTAAAAATATCTTCTTCATGGAAGGGTAAATGTAAAAAAAAGTCCCGAATAAATTCGGGACTTTTTTTTACTGTTTTACTATTTTCTTTATAAAGTGTTTATTTTCATAATTAATTGACATAAAATAAACACCAGGTGGTTGGTTTTGGATATCAAAATTTACTTTATTTAACCCCATGTTTAGGTTCGATTGATTACTTAAAACCACTTGTCCTATAGAGTTGGTTAGGCTAACATTTATTTTTATATGTTTAGTTGAAGTTATTTCCATGACAAAATTTTGTGTAGTAGGATTGGGGACTATATTCATGTTAAAATCATCTAAAGTAACAAGGTTCACACTTGTAATTCCTTCGGGTATAATATAAACACCCACAGAATCAATATAAAAATTTAGCGAATCTAAAGCAGGGTCACCTGGTGTAACGGTAAAGGTGTAAACCGAATCATTTGGATAGCCTGGTAAATCTACCCTAACTACAAAAGTAACATTGTTGTTTAAACCGGTAAATGCAAAATAACCATTTACATCTGTTGTTGCCGAACTAATTGTTCCGCCCGGCGATTGGTCGATAGTAATATCAATATCTGGTATGGGTTCTCCGGGAGCCATAATGCCTTGAATATTTCCAGCAAGGCGGGCTCCGAAACCATAATACTCGTAAATATATCCATTACACTGCCAAGCACCTATTTGTGGTACTTTTTGAATTAACGAAATATTATGGGCTAGCGGGTTAACTCCACAATATAAACTATCAACAAATGCTTGATCCCAATAGGTAGTACCAGTTGTAGATAAAAAATAGGTAGGTAAGTAGTTTGGATATTTGGTAAGAGATGGAACTGCTTTTGCAACATATTTACCTTCCAGTAAAAGTGTAAACTGATAATAACCTGAAACATCTGTTTCTACTGAATCTTTTTTTACATAATTTCCTGTTTGAGTTACTTCATACAAAAATACCATAACGCTATCGGCAGGGAAACCAGCACAATTTATTGTCCCTGAAAATATTGAAGTTACATCAATGGTAAGTATCATATCGTCCTGAATGGCAGAACACCCTCCGTTGTTGGTAGATAATAAGGTAAGAACAGCCGTTCCAGAAGCAATGTCTGCTGGTCCAAAATTATAAGTTGCAGATAGGGTAGTATTGTTGGGAGAAAAAGTACCATCTCCCGAAGTTTGCCAATTTCCTGTTGTTGTAGAACCACTCACAGAGCCATTGAGTGTAGCAAAGCCTATACTGCCGCATACCGTTTGGTCTGTACCAGCATCAACTACTGTGGTGCAAACACAATTATTGCTATAACTTGCACCTGCATCTTTTCCACTTACCCAGTTGGTATTCATATAGGCTGCATCATCCACTTGTATGCAGCTTAAGCTAGGATTGTTGGTTGCATCAAAATAAGTGAAATTAATGTTGTTGCTATTTTGAATATTTAAACTTGTTAATAGATTGCTGCTACAGTCTAATTGAGCAAGAGCTGTATTTACAGAAACATCCAAACTTGTTAATTGATTAATGTGGCAATCCAAAGTACCGAGAGCCGTGTTGGCAGAAATATCCAAACTTGTCAATTGATTATCATAACAGCTCAAATAAGTAAGATTAGTGTTGGCAGAAAGGTTCAAACTGGTTAATTGATTCAGTTGACAGTACAATCCAGTAAGAGCCGTAAATGCTTCAATACCTGTTAAGTCATTAATACTTAAACTGTTAACAATTATTGTGCCTGTAAAAGCTGCTGCTTCAGAGCATTGTATTTCACCATCTAAATTGGTGTTTATAGCCGAATTACCTACTAAAGATGCTTTAAAATTGGCATCGGGTATGTTTACGGTGCAACACAAATCATTATAACTTGCACCTGCATCTTTTGCACTTGACCAGGTGGAATTCATATAGGCAACATTATCTACCAATATACAAGTTAAACCAGGGTTGTTGATTGCACTAAAACTAATAAGATTGGTATTGTTGCCATTCTTTATATTTAAACTGGTGAGTTGATTATCAGAACAATCCACATAGGTAAGGGCAGTATTATTTGATAAATTCAAGTAAGTAATAGAGTTGAAATAACAGTAAAAATTGGTAAGAGCTGTGTTAGATGAAAGATCAATAGTAGTTAACGAATTTTGGGAAACATCTAAACCAGTAATATTAATAAATGCTTCTATCCCTGTAAGATTAGAAATGGATTGCGTTCCGGCATATATGCCACCAGTATATGAAACCGCTTCGGAGGTTTGTATTTCTCCATCTAAATTGCTGTTAATAGCCGAATTACCTACTAAAAATGCTTTAAAATTGGCATCGGGTATGTTTACATTTTGTGCCTGTAATTGAAAATTGCAGATTGCAGATAGGCAGATTAAAGCTGCTACAATAAAGTGGTTAGATTTATTACTCATAAATTTTATTTTTAGTAATTTGTATTCGTGAGACTTCGTGTTCATGGTTTTTTGGTGTTAAAAGTGAAAATGTATAAAAAAAGTCCCACGTTTTTGCATGGGACTTCTTAATTATTGTTTAACTATTTTCTTTATAAAATAATCTTTTTCATTGCTAATACTCATGTAATAAATACCCGCTGGATAATTCTTAATATCAAATTGAATTTGATTAATTCCTGTATTTAAAATTGAATTATTATTATAAATTAATTGCCCGATACTATTTGAAAGTTTAATATTAACTGTAGTGTTTTTTTCAGCCATTACTTCCAAAACAAAATTGGAGTTGGTTGGATTAGGAGCAATGCTAACATTTACATTTTTAGATTGTATAACATTTACACTTGTAAAAATATATTCTGGTAAAATGTAAACGCCAACAGTATCTACATAAAAGTTTAGCGAGTCTAAAGCGGGGTCACCCGGAGTAACCGTAAACGTATAAATAGAATCATTTGGTAAACCAGGAATGTCGGCTCTTACAATAAAAGTTGCATTATTGTTCAAACCGGTAAATGCAAAATAACCATTGGCATCAGTTGTTGCAGAACTAATTGTTCCACCCGGTGATTGATCAATGGTAATATCAATATCAGGAATTGGTTCTCCCGGAGCCATTTTAGCTCCAGAATTATATCCATAATATTCTAACACATAGCCATTACATTGCCAAGCCCCTGTTTGGGGTAATTTTGGAATTAAGTTAATATTTCCATCAATCGGGCTTCCTCCACATGCTAAATTTAAAACATAAGCACTATCCCATTGAGTTGCACCAGTTAAATTATTAAAATAGGTAGGTAAATAATTAGGATACTTTATTGATGAAGGAATTGCTTTTACCACATATTGTCCTTCGGGCAAATAATTAAATTGATAATATCCTGCAACGTCTGTTTCTACAGAGTCTCTTTTCACATAACTACCTGTTTCTGTTATTTCATATAAAAAAACATTTACACTGTCAGCAAAAGTTCCTGAGTATTCAATGTTTCCATAAACAATTAATTCGCATGAGCAATAAGGGTCTGTAATACTTTGAGCAATTGTCATAGGGCTAGCTAAGCTTACTATTTGCTCATCAAAAGTTACAGCAAAAGAAGTATCAAGGGATGTTCTGAAAATCATTCCTAAAGTATCTTCGTTGGCTAAAGAAGGGTATTCTGTTTCGGGGCAATGTGTTTCTAAATATTTATCTGCTTTAAACAATAGAACACCCTGTGAAGCTATTAAAGGCGAGGATAAAATAACGCCACCATCATTAGTCGGGTTTATTCCGTTGTAATACGTATTATTTCCACTAATAAGTGGCAATTCTCTTAACTGTACTGTTTTTATCATTCCTCCAAATTGGTCTAATTCAAACAAAATACTTCCTGTCATGTCTTGGTTATAATAACCTACATAATTTCCGTCTGATTTTCTAATTATTTTATCAAGGTTAAAACCTCCATCTCCAGGGTTTAAAAAATATGATTTACTCCAATTAACAGAGCCAAGATTTGGATCTATGGCAATTAAACCAAGTTTTCTTGCCCCTAATAATGTGTCCATCACTTCTAAAGCAATTAACATGTTGTTATCATCAATTGGCAAAATAGCACGAACAGAGCTTCCTCCATCCATCAAGTTATCAATAGGTGCTAAAAATTCTATTGTTTTCGACCATTGAAAATCTCCATTTGCATCAATTTTAATAATTGTTGGGTATCTATTTGGTAAAGTATCATCATCAACACCATTAGAGAATAAAAATCCTCCATCAGGTGTTTCGGTTAAATTTTCAACATTACCATTCCATCCGGGAATGGTGGAATATAATTTTTGGCCATAAAATTTCGACCACAAAACAGTTCCGTTTTGATCGGTTTTTGAAATAAAACCATAATTTATAAGATCCCAATTAGTTGCAAAACCATACGTTAATAAACCATCATCGGAACTTCTGAAACCTCCACGTACTTCAAATACCAACGTATCAATACCATAATATTTACTCCATAAGTAATTTCCATAATTATCAAGATTTACTAATAAAGATTGGTTGTTATAAAGAACATTTGATATGCCCGACCAAAGTGTTACGTTGTTAGGTGTAACACTTCTACTGATAATGGTTGGATAAGGTCCGGAATTTATTGGCTGAATACTTATTGTTTGATCTGAAACAATATTACCGGCAAAATCTATTTTTGCGTAATAGTAATTCAAATTTGTCCAATCATTTAAACATCCGGTAAAAACATATCCATTTTCAGAAGGAATTGACGATACACCATAGTTTTCAATAGGATACATTAGGGTAGGGTCAAGTTTTATAGAATCGGTAAATGTGATGTATTTAATTTGTGAAAAACCAAAAGTGGTTATGACAATTAGAAAAGTGGTAAAAATAATTTTTTTCATAAGGTATAGTTTAGTTAATTAAGTATCTCATTTAAAAGAGTTAAAGCTAAGCAAAAAACCAAATATGAAACAAATTTATTTTTATTTAACCACTAATTTTTGACTATAAATTTGATTTTCTGAAGAGGCTGTTATCAAATACAAACCTGATGGAATATCATTATCAATAGGAAGAGCTATCAACAAACCCTCTTCATAATGTAATATTGCTTTAGAGTAGAATTCCTCTCCTTTTATATCTCTTATTACAATTAATATTTCAGTATTAATTAGTTCAGAAAATTGAATTTTTAATTGTTCACCACGTTTAATCGGGTTTGGAAACAGGCTAAATTCGTTATTCAATTTTTTTTCAACCCTAACAGGAACTATATTGAAGTATTCAAAATTTCCATCATAATCAGTCTGTTTTAAACGGTAATATAAAACTCCTTGAGTTGGAGAATAATCTACTTCAAAATATTCGATATTTACATTACTGTTGCCTGCTCCTTTAATAATTGAAACCACTTCCCAATTTTTTAAGTTATTACTTTTTTCAACAGTAAAAAAATCGTTGTTAATTTCAACTGAAGTCATCCACCTCAAATCAACTTTATCAACATTAAAATTGGCTTCAAAACTTACCAACTTAATAGGTAAAACTCCTCCACTAGTAAAGGTCATTGGTCCTGATTGAGGTCCATCACCAGCCGTCCATACTGTATTCCCTCCAATTTCTAAATAGTTAGAATTTCCACCTCCACCTCCAGGATTCATTTTACCACCTACATTTAGTATTACTTCTGATCCATCAGCCAATGACATTTTTGTGCCAGTTTTAAATTGAAGGATTCCATTTATTACAACTATTATTGGCCCACAAGCAATTAAATTAACATGAGCGTCAATATAAATACTATCTCCAGCAGAAATAACTATGGTATCAGTACAACCCGGTGGTGCAGATTCTGGGCTGCATGACCACGTTGCAGCAACCCACCATTTTCCATCTCCAACAGTAGTACATTTAGAATACAGTGAAATATCAAATAAACAAACAAACAAAAGACAATAAAAATACCTCATACTTCTCTTTATCTATAAAAACATGATTGACATCATACGCAATTTAATAACGTAAATATACTGAAAAAGGTTGCGTAAAAATACATATAAGTCAAAAAAGTAATAAAATTAAAATCATACAGGATAATAACTAATTTTGAAAACGAATGAGTTTGAATGCTATTTTAAAAAACCTGCCAAACAATCCAGGTATTTATCAATACTTAAATGTTGATGGGGAAATACTATATGTAGGTAAAGCCAAAAATTTAAAAAAACGAGTTACTTCTTACTTTACAAAAAATCATGAGAATACTAAAACGGCTATTTTAGTTAAACAAATTGCTGATGTTAAAACCATAGTAGTCGCTTCGGAAATTGAAGCACTTTTATTAGAAAATAATCTGATAAAAAAATACCAACCAAAATACAATGTTTTATTAAAAGACGATAAAACCTATCCTTGGATTTGTATTAAAAATGAAGCTTTTCCAAGAATTTTTTCTACAAGAAATTTAATAAAAGATGGTTCGGAATATTTTGGACCTTATGCATCGGGTAAAATGATGAGTACTATATTAGATTTAATTAAAGAATTATATCCTATACGTAATTGCTACTTAAACCTAACTCCAGAAAATATTAAATCCAATAAATTTAAAGTCTGCTTGGAATATCACCTTGGAAATTGCAAAGCTCCTTGTGTAGGTTTTCAACAGGAGGATGAATACCAAAAATACATTACTGACATTAAAAATATTATTAAAGGAAACATTCATAGTGTTACCAAACACTTGAAAACAATGATGGCTGAATATTCGACTAATTTAGAATTTGAAAAAGCTCATGTTTTAAAGGATAAAATTAAAACTTTAGAAAACTATCAAAGTAAATCCGTTGTAGTAAGTCCAACCATTAATGATGTGGATGTTTTCTCCATTGTTTCGGATGAAAAAGAAGCTTTTGTAAATTATCTAAAAGTGATAAACGGAGCTATTATTCAAGGGCATACCATTGAATTAAAGAAAAAATTGGATGAAACTGATGACGAACTTTTGCAAATTGGCATAATAGAACTTCGATTACGATTTGATAGTCAATCGAAAGAAATTCTCGTTCCTTTTGTACCATCAATCAACGATGCTAATTTAAAATTTACTGTTCCACAAATTGGAGACAAAAAACACCTTTTAGAATTGTCTGAACGAAATGCAAAATATTACCGTTTGGAACGGAAAAAACAAAAAGAAAATGTAAACCCGACAAAACATAGCGATAGAATTTTGGAGCAATTGCAAAAAGATTTACGAATACCTGAAAAACCAGTGTATATTGAGTGCTTCGACAACTCTAATATTCAAGGAACAAACCCTGTTGCAGCTTGTGTGGTTTTTAAAGATGCCAAACCAAGCAAAAGAGATTATCGTCATTTTAACATTAAAACTGTTGTTGGTCCTGATGATTTTGCTAGTATGGAGGAAGTAATTTTTAGACGTTACAAACGTTTGTTGGAAGAAAATCAGCCTTTGCCTCAACTCATTATTATTGATGGTGGAAAAGGTCAATTGAGTTCGGCACTAAAAAGTATTGATGAATTAGGATTAAGAGGGAAAATAACCATCATTGGAATTGCAAAAAAACTGGAAGAAATTTACTTTCCAAACGATTCCATTCCATTGTATTTGAATAAAAAATCGGAATCGCTAAAACTTATTCAATACTTAAGAAATGAAGCTCATCGTTTTGGAATTACGCATCACAGAAATAAACGTTCGAAAGAATTAATAAAATCTGAATTATCAGAAATTGAGGGTATTGGATTAAAAACTTCACAAGAACTTTTATTAAAATTTAAATCGGTTGCAAGAATTAAAACAGCATCTTTAGAAGAATTAGAAAAAATAATTAGTAAAAAAAGAGCTAAAATTGTGTTTGAACATTTCAATCCACAGTTTTCAGTTGACAGTTCACAACCCTAAAATCTCCAATCTCTAATATTTAATCTCTAATTTTATTCCATGAAAATTTACCATAATCCTAGATGCAGCAAAAGCAGAGAAACGTTAGAAATAATTCAAAAAAAAGGCTTAGAAATTGAAATTATTGACTATTTAGTAAAACCTCCAACAACAAAAGAGCTGGAAGAAATTATAACATTGTTAAAAATTAAACCTGAAGAATTGGTTCGGAAAAGTGAAGATATTTACAAAGAAAAATTTAAAGGAAAAAAAATAACCCAACAGGAGTGGATTAAAATTATGGTTGAGTATCCAAAATTAATCGAACGACCCATAGTTATCTCTGGGAACAAAGCAATTATTGGGAGACCACCAGAAAAAGTAATCGAATTATTTTGATTTTTCGTCTTCTAAACCAGCTAACTCTCTCATAAATTTAGGAGCAAGCTTGTTTAAGAAAAACAACTTAATTGAACCGGGAACAACTATTGCAAATAAAAACAATAACATCCATAAAGCCATTAAAAAAATCGCAAAGAAAAATATCCAACCTAAAGTAATCATTTTTGTATGTTTTAGTTATTGATTGTAAAAGTAAAAAAAAGTAATTAACCTACAACAAAAAAGAAAAAAATTGTTGGGAGTCGGAAGTCCGAAGCTGGCATTGAGCGAAGGCTTCCCCCTCTTGAGAGGGGTAGGGGTGTGTTTTGGAAG
>CAYJMI010000021.1:0-36213 GCA_964371285.1 uncultured Vicingus sp.
GCCCAACACCGTTCCAAATACGCTTACCCAAGAATTGCTTCAAGATAAATACGACATTGCTGAAAAAACCTCCTTTTCCAACTACTCTTTTTACATGGGAGCATCTAACGACAACATTGAAGAAGTGTTGAAAACCAATCCAAAAACAGTGTGTGGAGTAAAGGTTTTTATGGGTTCTTCAACTGGTAATATGTTGGTTGATAATGCAGAAACATTAGAAGAGTTGTTTTCGAAATGTAAATTACTTATTGCTGCACATTGCGAAGATGAAGCTACCATTAGAAACAACATGGCTACTTATAAGGAGAAATATGGTGAAGACATTCCTGTTAGTTGTCATCCTGAAATTAGAAGTGAAGAAGCCTGTTATAAATCATCAGCATTTGCTATACAATTGGCAAAAAAATACAATACTCGTTTCCATTTATTTCATCTTTCTACAGCTAAAGAAATAGAGCTTTTAGAAAATAAAACACCTTTAAAACAAAAACGAATTACAGCTGAAGCATGTGTCCATCATTTATGGTTTAGCGATGAAGACTATAAAACCAAAGGTAACTTTATCAAATGGAATCCAGCAATTAAAAAAGCTTCGGACAGAGATGCCATTTTACAAGGAATTATCTATAATAAAATTGATATCATTGCTACCGACCACGCTCCACATACGTTGGAAGAAAAACAACAAAATTATTTTAAAGCTCCATCTGGAGGACCGTTAGTTCAACATGCCTTAGTGGCTTTGTTAGAACTTTACCATCAAAATAAAATTAGTTTGGAAAAAATCGTTGAAAAAACGAGTCATGCTGTTGCCGATTGCTTTAACCTCGAAAACAGGGGTTTTATTTGTGAAGGTTATTTTGCCGATTTAGTCGTTGTAGATTTGAATAACCCTTGGACGGTTGAAAAATCGAATATTTTATATCAATGTGGCTGGTCACCTTTTGAAGGAACAACCTTTAAAAGCAAAGTACTTAAAACTTTTGTAAATGGAACGCTGGTTTACGACAACGGAACGTTTGATGAAAATTATCGGGGAAAACGATTGACCTTTAATAACTAATCTATCTGGTTACCACCATCAACTTTCCTTTTTGTTGAATAGTTTTATTATTCAATTCATAAAAATAAACACCCGAACTCAAATTAGAAATGGTTAGTGTTTCTTTAGTTGAGGTTAAATTTTTTGTAAGTACCACCTGACCACTTATTGTTGTTAAAGTTAAAGTTGTTCCGGCTAAATCTTTTCCTTCTAAAACTAAAATATCTTTGGCAGGATTTGGATAGAGAGCAATGCTATTATTGTTCGAAAGATTATTTATACTTGTAGAAAAATCCAATGTAAATACTTCGTTTGTTGAGCAGCCATTTGCATCAATTACTGTTACTTCATAAACTCCGGCAGTTAAATTTATTAAATCCTCCGTTGTTTCTCCATTGTTCCAATTGAATTGGTAAGGACTTACACCTCCAATTACCGTTAAATCAATTGCTCCATCATTTGAAAAAGAAGTTGGATTGGTAACAGCAGAAGAAACAAATACCGGAGTTGGATTGTTGATGACAATCGTATCAACAGTTACACCACAGGTCAATGATTGGTCGGAGATTTGAAGATAATATGTCCCAGCTCCAAGGTTATTGATAATGGTAGTATCATTGGTCGAATTAAAAGAAGTTACTGTTCCAATATCATTACTCAAATTAAAAATCCAAGGACCGTTACCCGAAGTTTGTGAAATAATTTCTCCATTGGTAGCTTCAAAACAAGTAGGGTGAATTATTTCTTTAGCCTTATTGTTCCATAAATGAAGTAAAAAACGAGCAGTATCGGTGGCACTTGTATGATAAAAAGTATAAGAACTGGTGGAAATTACATCTGTTTTTGTTCCAGTAACTAAATCTTCTAAAACAGCACACGACAAATCGATTAAATTAGTTTTAGTAAATGTTAAAGTTGTTATTCCGTTTGTATTTGACAATACTTTTATCGGCATGGTAATACTTTGCCCTAAATTGTAACTGTTTACAGAATACTCATTTGTTGAATTTAGCAGTGCAATGTAAGGCATATCAACATCAGCACTAGCTATTTTTAATGCGTCAAAATCTGCATCAAAATTTTCGGTGGCACCATCAATAAAACGTAAAATGGCTTCATCGTATTTAGTTCCTTTTTGTACTCCAAATGTTAATAATTGTTGGTCAGAGACTGCATCACGCATAAAATCTTGATCAACTGCGGATTTACAGTTTTCTGTAATTTGAACTACGGGTGATGCGGCATTGGTTTGTACCCAAAAAGCTTGAGAAGAAGAAATATAACGAGAACCTCCGTTAGTTCCAATTCCGAAAACATAAGAAGCAAATTGTTGGATTTGTGGATTCCAAATATAAATTGCAGCGTTAATCCCTGTTTTTGTCCAATTTGGAGAATCCCAATCAATCGTACTTGGGTAAGGATTTCCTACCATGTTCCAACCATCGTCTGATGGCAATCCACAATTTGTGTAAGAAACCGGCAAATTGATATTTCCTTTATTAGCAGGACCAACAACATCAACGGTAAAAGCCTGTGTACCGATGATAGTGTCTCCTGCCCACACCCAAACCCCTTGTCCAGGGCTTACTGTATTTGTTATATTTGTTGCCGCAACGAATCCACTATCTTGAATACCGCAAACAGTTTCATTATAAAAATAAATATTCGGCCATGGATTGGCTGCGGTTGGCCATAAAGGATAATCACTTCCCGTAAATCCAGAGGTAATTAGATTGTCATCCCAATCGGCTAATGTGGTACCTGAAACGGGTGTAGTTAGAAATCTCCAATTAGTTGCTCCGGCACCGATGTAACGTTGCATGGTAATATTTCCAACAATGTCAGCACCGACAGGAATAGAAGCAATTCTTGCTGTACCATTAATGTCAGAAATCAGCGTAAATATATTTGAATTGGTATTAAATGTTCCTGTTGTAAGAGTTAATGTACCTATTAAATTTTGGGCATTGGTTAAACTTGCTCCGGTAGCATTGTTCAAAGTAATATTGTTGAAATTGGTTACAGTTGTTCCACCTATTGTTTGTGCAGCCGAACCATTAAAAGTAACGGTTCCACTTTGAGCAATAAAATTTCCATTATTAGTCCAGTTTCTACCAATGTTAACAGCATAGTTATTTGTTGTAATATCCAAAACAGCAGTAGTATTAATAGTTAAATCATTAGTAGTAGATACATTTCCTCCCAATGTTTTTGTTCCCGAACCGTCTAAACCCAAATTATAAAAAATTTCTCCTGTAGTTTTTGTAATGCTTTGGGTGGTACCATTAAAAGTTACTGTTCCTGTACCTGGCGTAAATGTACCATTGTCCAACCAATTTCCTCCTAAAGTAAAGTTTAGGTTATTTGCATTTAATGTTCCTGAACTTACCGTAATATTATTAGTAACTGTTAACGAATAAGTAGTTAATAGTCCTGTTGCATTGGCACTATTAATAAGCAAACTTCCCACTTGTGCACTTGAATTAATGTTCATTATTTGACCTGCAGGAGTCAACGTATTTCCAATTTGTAGAGTTCCGCCTGTTACTGCACTACTTGAAATATCTAATACAGTATAACCTAAATTTTGAGCCCCCGAACCTCCTTCCCGTTGGATAATAATAGTTCCTCCGCTCATGTTAAATGTAGAACCAGCACCATCGATATGAAAAGGAGCAATAGTTGTGGAAGTTGATGAAACTGTTGGTAAGGTTAAAGTTCCTCCTGATATGGTAAATTTTGCTAAAGTATTAATGTTTGCAGAATAATATTGTCCAGCAATGTTTACTACTCCTCCATAAATTTGAAAAATTCCTCCGTTAGAAGCTACATTTTCGTTAGTTGCATCACCAATATTAATTGTTCCGTTTCTAACAATTAAACTACCATACAAAGAAATACCTGCAGGGAAACTTACTGTCGCAGTAGAACTATTACATTCAAACCCAGCTTTATTTACAATGGTAGCTAAAGCCGTAAAAGGAGCAATATTAGTAGCATTTATTGTAGATAATTTGAATGTGCCATTGGTGAGTGTTAAAAAATTTGTTGGCACTGTAAAATTGGTTGTTGTTATATCTAACATGTTGTTGATAGATATTCCCATGTTTAATGTTATTCGATTGAAATTGTTTGTCCCTCCACTACCAGAAATAGTTTGATTGCCGTTTTTGTTAAATGTTGTGTTACAAAAACTTGCGGCATCCGTAGCAAAATTGAGTGTTCCGTTGTTAGTAATGTTACCTGTTACTGTTAGAAGATGTGTTGTGTTTGAATTTACATTAGCAACAAACTGAGCACCTGCATTTACAGTAATGTTGTTGTTTATTGTTACCGTTCTGGCGGTATTGGTATTACCAATTTGTAAAATACCTGAAGTTCCTTGACCTACCGTTAAATTATTACAAACAGCGTCACTATTAATTGTTACAGTATGTCCATTGGCAATGGTTACATTATCAGCAGCAGAAGGAACACCTGATGGAGTCCAAGTACCAGCAGTATTCCAATTACCTGTTACAATCGAAATTTTATTACCTGCGGCATTTGTAGTTTGAGAACCTGAAATAACTGAACTTACAAAACCCTCAGTTACAGCATACAACCGCCAATAGTAAAGTGTACCTGGCAATAAACCAGTTACCACATAGTTGGTTGTATTAGCAACAGTTTGTGTAACAAAATAAAAATTTACGTTATCGATAGAATTATACAACACATACCCTACTTCATTGGTACACCAGTTGGTCCAATTTACAGTCATACCTGTTTGTGTAATAGCAGTAAAAGACAAACTACCTGATGGCGAAGCTGGTGTAGTTGTTGGAGGTGTAAAGGTAATTTGAGAATTGTTTGTTGGTAAAGTACTTAAGTTGTTTTTTGGAGCATTACTGAATGTATTGGTATTAGCGGTTTGCTGCGTTTTTAAATTGGCTGCTGTATTAGACGCAGTTTGGCTGTTAATACCACAAGTGTACGACCATGCTGCCGTACCCGGTGTCATGGTTCCGTATATGTATTCTATTATTCCTGTTGTTTCATATAATTTAACCTGAAAATTTAAACTGGGAGTGGTATTTCCATAAACAGCCATGTTAATCCATTCAATGGTTAACACCCTATTTGGTACTGTTCCTGTTGTTAAATATTTTATACTGTTGCCCAATGCATCAACACCCCCTTGAGCTGTCATATCATCATAAAGAGGAGCCAAAGCAGGATAGGTTCTAGAGCTGGCTGTTGTGTTCGAAAAAGCTGTATTACTGTATCCAAAAGCTCCTGTTGTTGGCCCGCCATTAGCCGTAGAGGTTGAAAAATCAACATATCCGTTAGTGGAAACACTAAACTCAGAGTAACGAGTACCGTTATACCAAAAATCAAATCCAATATCTGTTGCTATACTTCTGTTATCATCTTGTGAAAAAGCTCCATTATTTCTCCAACTAGCTATGGCATTTCCTGTTGTTGATATGGAATTATAGGTAATTGTTGTTGTTCGAGTGGTAGTATAATTTGCAATATTCTGAGCTATTGAGTGTTGAGAAAGTATAATTTCTAACAAAACTAAGAGACTAAATAATGTAAAGTTTTTCATGTGTATAAAAATTCTTGTCCCTTCGATTAACTATGTTTAATATAGTTATGTTTGTAGTATAAACTAAATGTCAGCCTGCACTTATTCAAATTTAACTCCCGAACTTGATAATAAATTTAACATTTAGACCAACGAGAAATTAACAACGATAAGTGAATACATTAACATAACTAAAGTGTAAAATTACTGAAAAATCAAGCTTTATCAATACGTATAAATACCTAATAAAGTTGCATATTTATGTTTAAAAACATCAATAAATGTTCAAAGAAAATCATATAACTATAATTTCTAAGCAGATAACAGTCACTTCTAACCAAATAAAAAACACCCTAGAACTTTTAGAAAGTGGAGCTACAATCCCATTTATTGCTAGATACCGGAAGGAGGCTACCCAAAATTTAGATGAAGTTCAAATTGCAGCTGTTCAAGAAGCCTATCAGCGAATTTTAGAATTTGAGAAAAGAAAAAAATTCATCCTTTCTTCTATTGGGGAACAAGGAAAGCTAACGGAAGAATTACAAGCTAAAATTGAAAGTTGCACAGACATCAAAGAATTAGAAGATGTTTACCTGCCCTACAAGCCAAGAAAAGAAACCAAAGCCGATAAAGCCATTGCTTTGGGGTTAGAGCCTTTGGCTCAAATTCTAATGGCTCAAACGGGAGGTAACTTTTCTGTCATTGCTCAAAAATATACCAACTCAAAAGTCCCTGATGTTGATGATGCTATTAGTGGAGCTTCTGATATTGTCGCTCAATGGATAAACGAACGCATTGCTATTCGTCAGAAAATACGTGGACTATTTTGGCGAACAGGAGTAATGCATTCAAAATTGGTGAAAGGGAAAGAACAAGAAGCCGAGAAATTTAAGGACTATTTTGACTTTCAAGAATCTATCAAAAAAATAAAATCGCATCGAATATTAGCTTTGCTTCGTGGGCAAGAGGAAGGTTTTTTAAAAGTAGCTATTGAACCCGATAAACAAGAGGCGTTAACCATTATAAAACAAACCATTATTAAACCTAATTCGCCATTTGAGGAAGAGTTGGAAACTGTCATTAAAGAAGCTTATACCCGTTTAATTAAACCAGCCATAGAAACCGAAATACGAAATGAATTAAAAGCTCAAGCAGATGTTGAGGCGATTAAGGTTTTTGCCGAAAATTTACGTCAATTGTTGTTGCTGCCACCTTTGGGAGGAAAACGTGTTTTGGCTATCGACC
Organism: uncultured Vicingus sp.; assembly: GCA_964371285.1. Classification (GTDB taxonomy): domain Bacteria; phylum Bacteroidota; class Bacteroidia; order Flavobacteriales_E; family Vicingaceae; genus Vicingus. Next base: position 6,861 of record CAYJMI010000021.1, read on the forward strand.
CTGGCTTTAGAACAGGATGTAAAGTGGTATGTTTAAACGAAAATGGCGATTTATTACACAACGAAACCATTTATCCACACGCTCCCCAAAACGAAACCAAAAAAGCTCAAAACAAAATTGCGACGCTAGCCAATCAATATAAAATTGAAGCCATAGCCATAGGAAACGGAACTGCTGCACGTGAAACAGAAAACTTTATAAAAAATACTGGATTTACTACCGATGTAAAAGTGTTTGTGGTAAACGAAGCTGGGGCATCTATCTATTCTGCATCTCCAATTGCTCGAGAGGAATTTCCAACTTTTGATGTAACCGTTCGTGGTTCGGTTTCTATTGGTCGACGATTGATGGACCCATTGGCTGAATTGGTAAAAATTGATCCAAAAAGTATTGGTGTAGGGCAATATCAGCACGATGTTGACCAAAAATTGTTGCAACAGCAACTCGATTTGGTGGTGGAAAGTTGTGTAAACAAAGTGGGTGTTGATTTAAATGTAGCGAGTAAATATTTGTTGACCTACATTTCGGGTATTGGAGCTCAGTTGGCTGAAAATATTGTCAACTATCGAAAAGAAAACGGAGGATTTACCTCGCGTGAAGACCTAAAAAAAGTATCCAAACTCGGTCCAAAAGCTTATGAACAGGCAGCAGGTTTCTTGCGTATTTCAGCTGCTAAAAATCCATTAGACAACAGTGCTGTTCATCCTGAGCGATACAAAATAGTGGAGAAAATTTGTAAAGATGCCAAAACTTCGGTGCAACAATTGATTGGAAATGAAACATTAATCAACCAAATTAATTGGGACAATTACGTTGATAATACCATTGGCGAATTAACACTTGCCGACATTAAGCAAGAATTATTAAAACCCGGAAGAGACCCTAGAAGAGCTGCTAAGGTTTTTGAATTCGACAAAAATCTAAAATCGATAAACGATTTACAGGTGGGAATGCAAATTCCGGGAATAGTAAACAACGTTACCAATTTTGGAGCTTTTGTCGATATAGGAATAAAAGAAAATGGATTGATACACATTTCGAATTTAGCAAACGACTATGTTGCAAATCCCTCTGATGTAATTAGGTTACATCAGCACGTAATGGTTAAAGTGCTGGAAATAGATAAGGAACGTAAACGAATTGGGTTGAGTTTGAAGGATTGATTACTCCGTCAACTCCCCTCTCAAATTATCTTGTAAAAGTTTAGCGGTTTCTTGGTTGGCTAAACCTAACCCAAGCACGTACATTAATTTGGTAACAGCAGCTTCGTAGGTCATGTCTTTACCACTAATTACGCCCATTTTATTAAAAAATGAACTGGTTTCATATTTGCCTTGTTCAACTGTTCCACCTTGGCATTGGCTAATGTTTAAAATAACGATATTGTTGGTTATGGCTTTTTTTAATAGATCGATAAACCAACTTTCGGTAGTGGCATTACCAGCTCCAAAAGTTTCTAAAATTATTCCTTTTAAATTTTTTGCACCAATTACTGCTTCAACAAACTGAGGAGAAATTCCGGGATACATTTTTAGCGTAGCAATATTGTTGTCCAATTTCAAGTTTAATTTTAGTCCAGTTTTATTTATTGATAAAATTCCACCGTGGTTAAATTTTAAATTTACACCCGCTTCGGCTAACACTGGATAATTTGGAGAAGTAAAGGCTTTAAATTCTTCGGCACTTGTTTTCGTTGCACGGTTTCCACGATATAAATTGTATTCAAAATAAATGGAAACTTCTGGAACAACCGATTTTCCGTTCAGTTGAGTGGTAGCAATTTCTATAGCAGTCAATAAATTTTCTTTAGCATCGGTTCGCAACACGCCAATGGGTAATTGTGAACCAGTAATGATAACGGGTTTGTCTAAATTTTCGAGCATAAAACTCAATGCAGAAGCAGTGTAAGCCATGGTGTCAGAACCATGAAGGATAACAAATCCATCGTGTTGTTGGTAATTGTCTGCAATTATTTGAGCCAACCTTATCCAATGTATTGGTTGTATATTGGAGGAGTCTAATGGAACATCAAATGATTTGATGCTAATTTGGTGTGCAAAACGTTTTATTTCAGGAATTTCCTTTAACAAAGAGTCAAAATCGAACGACTTTAACATTCCTGTTTTTTCGTCCTTCACCATTCCTATGGTTCCGCCAGTGTATATAATTAAGATTGAACTCATCTTTAAAATAGCTCTAATTATGCCATTATTTCTTTAGACACGAATTTCACGAAAAATACTTTAGACATAAAAATTTGTGTAATTCTAGGCTGCATATTATACGACATTAAATTTATTGTCTTCATTTTCAATAATAAATTGCACTAATTTTTTTAAACACTTTACGTGTTTTTATTTTATTCGTGCAATTCGTGTCAAAAATAACTCTTTTTGTGGCTGTTTAGTTAAAATTGAAGTTTAAAAACCAAATACTTCAACAGAATTTTGAGTAGTAATTTCCGCTATTTTTTGAGTAGGTAGCTGATAAATATCCGAAAGCTTATTAGCAATGGTTAACAAATAACTACTTTCGTTTCGTTTTCCACGATAAGGAACAGGAGCCAAATAGGGTGAATCGGTTTCTAGCACAAGGTGTTTAATATCAACTTGTTTCAACACCTCTTCCAACCCCGAGTTTTTAAAGGTAACAACACCACCTATTCCCAATTTAAACCCACCATAATTAATGATGTGTTTAGCCTGCTCAATATTTCCTGTAAAACAATGAAAAATACCTCGCATGTTTTCATCGTTTAGCTCATCTAAAATTTCAAAAATCTCGTTAAACGAATCCCTGCAATGAATAACAAAAGGCAATTTTCGTTTTTTTGCCCAATTAATTTGTATGCGAAAAGCATCTTGCTGTTGTTTTAGATAAGTTTTATCCCAAAATAAATCAATACCTATTTCGCCAATGGCACAAAAATGTTGTTGATTCAAGCGTTGTTCAACAAGTTGCAATTCATCTAAATAGTTTTCTTTTACCGATGTTGGGTGTAATCCCATCATGGCAAAACAATTGTTTGGAAATTGCTGTTGCAAAGCCAACATTCCTTCAATGGATGAACTATCAATGTTTGGTAAAAAAAGCCTAGTTACTCCATTATTTATAGCTCGCTGAACCATTGCTGTTCGGTCTTCATTAAACTGCTCGCTGTATAAATGGGTATGTGTATCTGTTAAAATCATGATGGGCAAAAGTACTAAAAAAAGCCTCCCCAACCCCTCCGAAGGAGGGGCTTTCGTAGAGGAGCGAAAACTAGTAATTTTAAACAAATAACTTTGCATCTTTTCGAGAAAATAAGAAAAATGATGTCGAGAAAGTATTAAAGCATCTTTTTGAGTAAAATTTTATTTTGATGGCTGATTTTTAGTTTACTTTTGCTGAAAATTTAAATTCAATTTAAGATGAAAGTTGCAGTTGTAGGCGCTACCGGAATGGTTGGAAATGTAATGCTAAAAGTATTGGCTGAACGAAATTTTCCGATAACGGAATTAATTCCTGTTGCCTCAGAAAAATCGGTTGGTAAGGAAGTAACTTACCAAGGAAAAAATTACAAAATTGTTGGTATGCAAACGGCAGTTGAACTAAAGCCCGAAATTGCTATTTTTTCTGCCGGAGGAGAAACTTCACTAGAATGGGCTCCAAAATTTGCTGAAGCAGGAACAACGGTTATAGACAATTCATCGGCATGGCGAATGAATCCGAATAACAAATTAATTGTACCTGAAATTAATGCCCATGTTTTAACTGCTGCCGATAAAATTATTGCAAATCCAAATTGCTCAACTATTCAAATGGTAATGGTGTTAAATCCGTTGCACAAAAAATATAAAATAAAGCGAGTAATTGTTTCTACTTACCAATCTATTACCGGAACTGGTGTAAAAGCTGTTGAGCAATTGAAGAACGAACAGGCAGGCATTAAAGGAGAAATGGCTTATCCTTATCCAATCGACAAAAACTGCTTGCCACAGTGCGATGTGTTTACCGAAAATGGTTACACCAAAGAAGAAATGAAATTGGTTAACGAGCCTAAAAAAATAATGAGTGACGATAGTTTAAGAATTACTGCAACCGCTGTTCGGGTTCCTGTGGTTGGTGGTCACTCTGAAGCTGTAAACATTGAATTTGAAAACGATTTTGATTTGGCAGAAGTTCGCAAAATTTTACACGAAACTTCGGGAGTTACTTTACAAGATAATCCTGATACCCATGCCTATCCAATGCCAATTTACGCTGCTGATAAAGATGATGTTTTTGTTGGTCGTATTCGTAGAGACGAATCGCAACCCAATACCTTAAACATGTGGATTGTTGCCGATAATTTACGTAAAGGTGCAGCTACCAATGCAATTCAAATTGCTGAGTATTTGGTTAAAAACAAGTTGGTTTAGAAAGTAAAAAGCAAAGCTTCTTTAAAGAAGCTTTGCTTTTATATTGTTATTCAAAAATTAATATCCCAATTTTGCTCTCACTCGTTGTAAAACTGGTTGAGCAATTTTTCTAGCTTTTTCAGCTCCGAGTTGAAGCTCTTTTTCTAGTTCGGATAAATTTTGGGTGTAGTAATTAAATTTTTCTCGCTCTTTAGCAAAACGTTCACAAATCAATTCAAATAAAGCTTGCTTAGCGTGTCCGTAGCCAAAATTACCAACTAAATATTTTTTTCTTAGTTCTTCGGTTTGAGTAGGAGTTGCAACCAGCTTATATAATTTAAAAACATTACACGTATCAGGGTTTTTAGGAGCTTCAAGCGGAGTGCTATCGGTTTGTATGCTCATAATTTGTTTCTTCAATTCTTTATCCGACAAAAAAATGTTGATGGTATTGTTTTTCGATTTACTCATTTTATCACCATCGGTACCTGGAACTAACATGGTATCTTTTTGTATTATAGCTTCTGGTGGGACCAGTGTTTCTCCCATTTGATGGTTAAACCGATTGGCAACATCACGAGCCATTTCCAAATGTTGCAACTGGTCTTTTCCTACAGGTACAAATTCGGCATCGTACAACAAAATATCAGCTGCCATCAACATAGGGTACGAAAACAAACCAGCATTTACATCTTCTAACCGATCAGATTTATCTTTAAACGAATGAGCTAACGTTAATCGTTGATAAGGATAAAAACAACTTAAATACCACGAAAGTTCTGTTACTTCTGCTACATCAGACTGGCGGTAAAAAACCGTTGTTGCAGGATTTAATCCACAAGCCAACCAAACAGCAGCCGTGTTATTGGTGTTTTCACGTAACGTTTTAGCGTCTTTAATTTGGGTTAACGAATGCATGTCTGCAATAAACAAAAATGCTTCATTTTTAGGGTCGTTTGCCATTTCTATTGCAGGCAAAATTGCTCCCAATAAATTTCCTAAGTGCGGAGTTCCTGTACTTTGTACTCCTGTTAAAATTCGTGCCATGTGACAAAAGTAATTTTTTTGACACGAATTACACGACTAAGCCCAAAAATACAAATCAAATAGTAGCACAATAGCTATTTCACGCAAAGCGTGAAAACTATGTTTGATTTATGTAACTCTTTTTTGGATAAAATAGCTATGTGTCTATGTGGTTTTTTATTATTTTAAAATTACTTTGTATTGTTAAATTTGAATAAGTAATTGAGTAGCTCTTTTTTATACCTTTGCACCACTACAATGAAAAAATTTAGAGAAATATTTGGAGGACTTTGGAAAATTTATGTTTTCACATGGTTTTTAATCTTGTTGATTATCCTTTATCCTTTATACGCCATATTTTTATTGACGGAAAAGCATTTTAATAAAGGATTTCATTTGTTGCGTTTTCATACAGGTTTGCTCATGTATTTATCAGGAATTTTTACGTCTGTGAAAAATAAACATTACATTAAAAAGGGGCAGGCGTATGTAATTACGCCTAACCATTCTTCCTACTTAGACATTATAATTATTTACCAAACCTTTACTCAGTATTTTGTTTTTATGGGAAAAAAGGAATTAGCACATATTCCGTTATTTAATATTTTTTTTAAAAAAATGAACATCCCCGTTGATCGTAAAAGCAATTCTTCGGGTAAACGTGCTATGGACAGGTGTGCGTTAGAGTTGGATAAAGGACACAGTGTGGTGTTATTCCCAGAAGGCACTATCCCAAATAGTTGCCCAAAAATGGGAAGTTTTAAAAATGGAGCTTTTAAATTGGCTATCGAAAAACAATTACCTATTCTTCCCATCACTTTTATCAGTAATTACAGAATATTAGAAATGAGTGGTTTTTTTACTGGAAAAGCTGGTCCTGGATTGGCAAAAGCTATTATTCATGAACCCATTCCAACCATTGGATTAACTGAAGTTGATTTAGATGCTTTGCGAAATAAAGTTTTTGACATTATTAGTGAAGAATTAGAAAAACATCATCGCAACTAAAGATTTTAGACCGAAGACCGAAGTGCTTCCATCTTCCAACTTCGGACTTCCGACTTCTATCCTATTGCTCTTTTTCACTCACAAACTGTTCACAAGCAATTTGTTCTGATGTTTTTTTATTGGCAGCTTCACCAACACCAACCAATTGATTATCAATAAACAACTTGGTTTTATAAAATTTTTTGTTGATTTCACCCAATTCTTCAGTTTCAAACTCCATTTTATGTTTGCCTTTTTGAACCCATTCAATGGTTCTGCTTTTAAAATCAGTTTCTTTTTCCAATACATCTTCAACCACTACATGAGCTTCAAACAATTGTTTTAAGATAAATTTTTCTGATTTTTTATACCCTTTATCTAAATAAATAGCTCCAATTAATGCTTCTAAAGCATCGCCCATTACGGTTTTCGATTCTCTATCTAAATTTGATTGTATAAAAGTGTCGATGCCAATTTTATAAGCCAAATTGTTTAAAAAATGCCGACTAACTAATTTGGAGCGAAGTTGCGTTAAAAAGCCTTCGTCCTTAAAAGGAAATTTTTTAAAAATATAAACTGAAACTACTGCACCAAGAATAACATCTCCCAAAAACTCTAATCGTTCGTTGCTTTCGTAGGCAGGTTTATTGGTATTTAGCAGCATCGATTTGTGCGTAAATGCTTGCTCATACAATGAAAGACGGTCGGGTTTAAAACCTAATATGCGTTCAAGTTTGAACGCATATTCGGATTTTTTTTTAAAAAGTCGTAATACCATTATTCCTACATCAGTCAGTTGACCGACTAATTAAGCTTTATATTTCTTAAAGATAACAGAAGCATTATGACCACCAAAACCGAAGGTATTACTTAATGCAGCTCTAACTTCACGTTTTTGAGCTTTGTTAAAGGTAAAATTTAATCGTGGGTCGAAAGCTTCGTCGTCTGTAAAATGGTTAATAGTTGGAGGAACAATATCTTCTTTAACAGCCATTAATGTTGCCATCGCTTCCATAGCTCCTGCAGCACCAAGTAAATGACCAGTCATTGATTTAGTGGAACTGATGTTTAATTTAAAAGCATGCTCACCAAAAACACTCAAAATAGCTTGAGATTCTGCAATATCACCAAGTGGGGTTGAAGTTCCATGAACATTGATGTAATCAATATCATCTGGTTTTAATCCTGCATCGTCTAAAGCAGCTATCATAACATTTTTTGCTCCCAAACCTTCAGGGTGTGGAGCTGTAATATGATGAGCATCGGCAGACATACCGCCACCAACAACCTCAGCGTATATTCTTGCACCTCTTTTTATCGCATGTTCATATTCTTCTAAAATTATAGAAACTCCACCTTCACCCATAATAAAACCATCTCTATCTTTATCAAACGGACGAGAAGCTGTTTCCGGAGAATCGTTTCTTGTAGAAAGTGCATGCATGGCGTTGAAACCACCCATTCCTGCTTCAGCAATAGATGCTTCAGAACCACCTGAAACAAAAACATCTGCTTTGCCTAAACGAATATAATTAAACGCATCAATTAATGCATTGGTTGAAGAAGCACATGCAGCAACGGTAGTAAAGTTTGGACCTCTAAATCCAAATTCCATAGAAATCATTCCTGATGCAATATCAGCAATCATTTTTGGGATAAAAAACGGATTGAAACGAGGTGTTCCGTCACCTAATGCAAAACCGGTTACTTCATCTTGAAAAGTTTTTAATCCACCAATACCTGAACCCCAAATAACACCGATTCTATCTAGATTTAACTTTTCAACATCAAGGTTGGCATCTTTAACGGCTTCTTTTGCGGCGATTAATGCAAACTGTGTATAAGGATCAATTTTACGACCCTCTTTTCTGTCAAAATAATCTTCAACATTATAGTTTTTTACTTCGCAAGCAAATTGCGTTTTAAATTTTGAAGCATCAAATCGTGTGATGTTTGCACATCCGCTCACACCTTTTTTTAGGTTTTCCCAAGTTTCTGGAAATGTTTTCCCTAGTGGAGTTATGGCACCTAAGCCTGTAACTACAACCCTTTTTAATTCCATTTAAGAGCAATTAACATGTGAATATAAAAAGAAAAAGCTTTGAATTTCATCCAAAGCAATTTCGATTAATCTGTAAAAATTTTTACTTTGCGTTGCTTTCGATGTATTTAACAGCATCTCCAACAGTAGCAATTTTTTCTGCTTGATCATCTGGAATAGCAATATTAAATTCTTTTTCGAATTCCATGATTAATTCTACAGTATCAAGAGAATCTGCTCCTAAATCGTTTGTGAAACTTGCTTCAGCTGTTACTTCTTTTTCGTCAACACCTAATTTGTCAACGATGATTGATACCACTCTACCTTTAATATCTGACATGTTATTTAATTTTAAATTGTTTTATTTCTTAATTCAGTTTGCAAAGAAAATTATTTCTATCAATATAATCAAATATTTTTACGATTATTCGTACTTAATCATTACTTCATTGAGTTTTTTACGATGAATATTAGGGACTTTTGCATTTTCTGATGGAAATCCAACAGGAATTAATAAAAATGGACGTTCATTTTCGGGTCTATTTAACACTTTTGTTAAAAAATTCATTGGACTTGGAGTGTGAGTTAAGGCAACTAAACCTGCTTGATGTATAGCAGTTAACAAAACTCCAGTTGCCAAACCAACCGATTCGTTAACATAATAATTGTTTATTTTTTCATTGTTTTCAATCTCATATACCCGTTTAAAAACAATAATTAGATATGGGGCTATTTCCAAAAAAGGTTTTTCCCAATTGGTTTCGAACTGTTCTAAATCTTTCAACCATCTTTCACTCATTCGGTTAGTATAACTTTCGTGTTCTTCCTTTTCTGCAGCCTCTCTAATTTGACGTTTTATTTCTGGATTTGACACCACGCAAAAAGTCCAAGGTTGCTTATTTGCACCCGAAGGAGCTGTTGATGCTGCATTTATACAATTTTCAATTACTCTAATATCAATAGGTTTATCCGAAAAATCTCTTATTGATCGTCGTTCGTTTAACCACAAATAGAATTCTTCACTTTTACGTAATTGTTCGTTGTTACTAAGCTCTTTTTTATGGTATGGTATAAATTTATCTTCCATATTAGTTACTTTTGAATTTTAAGGAAAATTAATAATAAATGACAATAAAAAGAATAGCCATTTTTGCTTCAGGTAGTGGTTCTAATGCAGAAAATATTTACGATTATTTTAAGGGAAATGATAAAGTAGAAATTTCATTAATACTTACTAATAATTCTAAGGCAAAAGTTATTGAACGTGCAGAACGACTAAGAATTGATTTTAAGGTTTTTGATAAAAATAGTTTTTACAATTCTCATGAAATTATTGATTTATTATCTGCTAAAAAAATTGATTGTATTGTTTTAGCAGGGTTTTTATGGATTATTCCTGCCGATTTAATAAAGGCTTTTCCCAACAAAATAATTAATATCCACCCTGCTTTATTACCAAAATATGGAGGAAAAGGAATGTATGGCGATAAAGTACACCAATCAGTGATTGAAAACAAAGAAACAGAATCTGGAATTACCATTCATTTGGTAAATGAAAACTACGATGAAGGAAAAATTATTTTTCAAGCGAAATGCAACATTTTACCAACTGATAAACCTGAAGATTTAGCTAAAAAAATACATGTGTTAGAATATGAACATTTTCCGAAAGTGATTGAAAAATTTTTGTTTTAGTTAAAAAGCCCCTAACTCATTTTAACCGCAAAGGTCGCTGAGTTTTACGCAGAGAACCGCAGAGTCATTTATTGAATAGCTTTAAACTCAAACCCCAATTCTGAAAAATGTTTTAGCATTTTTGGCAAAACAAATTTTAGATTTTTTTCTGCTTTTTTACTATCGTGAAAAACTACTATTGAGCCTTTTGTGGTATTTTTAAGTACATTTTGTAAACATTTTTCAGGAGTGATTTTTGTGTCAAAATCGGCACTCAACACATCCCACATCACGATTTTAAATTTTTTATGTATCGAATTAGTTTGCACCCTTGTTAATTTCCCGTAAGGAGGCCTAAAAAGTTTAGTTTTTACTACTTGTTGGCATTTAATCACATCTTTTAGATAGGTATACTCTTTAGTTTTCCAGCCATTTGAATGAGAAAAAGTGTGATTGCCAATCGTGTGTTTTTCGTCTGTAATTCGAGCAAATAATTCTGGATTTTCAATCGCATTTTTTCCGATACAAAAAAATGTAGCTTTTGCTTTATATTTTGCTAGTTCATCTAACACCCAATCAGTTACTTTTGGAGTTGGACCGTCGTCAAAGGTTAAATACATTGTTTTGTCAACAGTAGGAATATCCCAAATACATTTTGGATAGGTGCGTTTTAAAATTTTAGGCGTTTTTACTACGTACATTATTGAACAATAATTTTTTGCACTATTTTCTCAGCAATTATACCAAATTGCGATTTTATTATTTTATTGATATCGTTTTCATTTTCATCAAACGTAGTAATAATAGCTCCCGAACTCACTTCTTCTTTGTTGTTAAAAATGGTGTAATGAACTTTTATTGTTCTGTCTTGAGTGGTATTGTTGTTTTTGTATTGCGAATCTACACCTCTTTTTATATCCAGTTCATTAATAAAAATATAATATTCGGCTTGATACTTTTTGTTTAAATTCGTTAGGAGTTGATCGTTAGAAAGTACTGTTTTCATGTACTTTTCTCTATTGTCAACTTGGCTTACTACTTGCCCGTTTTGAACACTCGCTTCAATATATTCTTCGTTGTTTTCTTTCTTTTTAAATTTGTTTGCAAATTTTTTCCCTTTCGTTTCCTCCTCCACTTCAACTTCCAATACTTCGTATTTATATCCGATAGAATTATAGATATACGAAAGTTCTGCTCTTGCTTCTTCTTCGTTTAACGTATAAAATGAAAGAGGTGTAAAGTAAGGTTTTAAGGTGATAAAAATGTTTTGGTCTAAAGCGGCTCTAAATTTTGCTTTGATGTCTTGAAAGTTCATTTCATTTTTGACGGCTATTTGATTGTCAATATCCGAAATATACAATTTTGGTTCAAACGGAATAATTAAAACGCTACCCTTGTTGGAATTGTTATTGGAAACATCTCCAGCAGTAGTTTCTTGTGAAAAAGCGTTGAATGAAACGGTAATTAATACAAGGAAGAATAAATTTCGCATGTTTATATTTTTGGTTCTTACAAGTAAAACTATTCATTATAATAGCTCAACAAAGAAGTACAAAAAATGTTTTTGAACATTGGAGGGTTAATCAAATTAGTTTGTAGTGTGTAGTATCTGTTGTGTAGTGTTTAGTGTTTTGAGCAATAAACTCCAAAAAATCAAAACCTCAAGAAATCTGTATTTGCGTAAATCATAAAAGCTAACCCCTAACCATTTTGTAAAATTTGCGTAAACTTGCAATGTGTTTAAACAATTTGCATTATGAAACATTTATCCGTTAAAATACCTGATAGTCTATACCAATCGTTTTTAGATTTTTTTAAACATATACCAAATGTTGTAATTACAGAGCAACATGAGGAAGAAATACCTCAATGGCAACAAAAAATAGTTTTGGATAGAATTAAAAAAGAAAAAATAACCGATGCCATTCCTTGGGATGAAGCTCGTAATAGTTTAAAGTTTAAAACCAAATAAATGTCTTTTTCTATTGCTATTCTTCCTTCTGCACTAAACGACATTCAGAAGGCAATAGATTATTATGATGAGCAGCAGATTGGAATTAGTGAAAAATTGGAATCAGAATTAAATCAATTATTCTTATCGCTACAAAAAAATCCGTTTTACCAGTTACGCTACAAAAAGGTTCATTGTTTGCCGTTAAAAAAATTTCCGTTTATGATTCACTTTACTATTGATGAAAAAACATCTACAATTTATGTAAGAGCTATATTACACACTAGCCTTAATCCATACGACTATTGGTTAAAGTAATCGTAACTAGTACTTAACAAAAAGTTTCAAAAACACACCCCTACCCCTCTCAAGAGGGGAAGCCGACGCACAATGCCAACTTCTGACTTCCGTCTTCGGACTTCGGTCTTCTCTATCAAAACCTCAAGAAATCGGTATTAGCATACAACATAAAACCCAACAGCAAAATCATACCTGCTATTTGGGCATATTCCATGGCTTTTTCGTTGGGTTTTCTACGGGTAATCATTTCGTACATCAAGAACATTACGTGTCCACCATCTAAGGCGGGAATTGGTAATAAATTCATAAAGGCTAGAATCAAAGAAATCCAAGCTGTTTTTTCCCAGAAATTTTGCCAAACCCATTCGCTACCAAACAATTTACTGATGGTTGCAAAACCTCCCATACCTTTGTAAGCACCAGTTTCTGGGTTTAACATCAATTTGAATTGTTTGTAGTAGTTTACCAATTTTTCGGTAGCCACTTCAACTCCTCTTGGAAAAGCTGCAAAAAAGGAATACGTAACTGTTTTGGTTTTATAAACGCCTTCTTTTTCTAATTCTAAAACCGAATATTGATAAGGTGCAACCCCTAAAATTGCTGAATCTGGAACAAGGATAGGAATATTCATTTTTTTACCATCTCTTACAACATTTAGTTCAACATTTTGGTTTGCAAAAGAAGTAAAAACATCTTTAAACTGGTCGTAGTACTTAACCTCTTGGTTGTTTACGCCAATAATGTGATCTTTTAACTGTAACCCAGAGTTTTCAGCAATATACCCATCCTTAATGCCTCCAACGGTAAAAGGAATTCGAGGTAAAAACATGGGACCTCTTGAGCCTTCAATCAATTTTCCGATTAAATCGGTAGGTATTTCGAGTGTAATCGTTTCTCCGTTTCTTTCTACATCAAGTTTGGTTGCGTAAAAAATTTGCTCTTGCATGTCTTCGAAAGTAGCCGGTGCAACTCCGTTGATGGTTAAAATTTTATCGCCTGTTTTTAAACCAATATGCTCGGTAACTACATCATTTACACACCAAACACCATTTTTTAATTCGCTGGCCGGCAAATACTTTTCGCCGTAACCCATTAACACAAAACTGTAAATTAAAAACCCAACCAGTACGTTTACAATAATTCCGCCCAACATAATAATTAATCGTTGCCAAGTAGGTTTTGAACGAAATTCCCATGGTTGTGGTGGTAATTTCATTTGCTCTTTGTCCATGCTTTCGTCAATCATTCCGGCAATTTTTACATAACAACCCAAAGGCAACCAGCCAATACCGTATTCGGTTTCGCCTATTTTCTTTTTAAACACCGAAAACCAAGGGTTAAAAAACAAATAGAAACTCTCTACCCTGGTTTTAAAAAGTTTTGCTGCAACAAAATGACCTCCTTCGTGCAACACCACTAAAATTGATATGCTTAATAATAATTGACCTGCTTGTATTACGTAATCCATTTAATATTTTTTTTGCAAAGTTACTTTTTTTGTTTGAATAGCTGATTTAAATTAAAAAGGTGGTTATACAAGAGCTTAAAAAACATAAAATGATGTTGAATTTTATTGTACATTTGGACTAAACGTATAGTGCGAATAAGTGTACTTGTAAACTTATTCTGATGTTAGGCATAAATTTATCACTATGGACAGTTGCACAATAATTTTAAGCATTATATGCTCCGTCGTATCAGTAATAGTTATTACTATTGCTTTAAGATTCAGGACATTCATAAAACTATACAGAATGAATGGGAGTTATTTAGGCTATTCGTTTAACGATGATAAACCTCATTCAGATAGAAAATATATAGTAAAGTACAGCTTTTGGAATTTATTGCGTTTCAGTAATTATCTTACAATTTTACAACAATCACCTGCTGATAAATATGGAAATTGGAAAAGTAGAATTATGATCTCCACGAACAATCCATTAGTCGCTACTGGTAATTTTACCTACGAAACTGGAAAATACACAAAAGCTTGGGGCTTGCACAATATATGCATTAACCTTGATGCTAAAATTATAAATATAGAAGTCGTAGAAAAGCACAACACAGGAGTAATAAAATACTACATTAAGAAGAAATAGTGACAAAATCTACTCGAAGAATTAAACCAACTCAAGAGCAACAAATAACAGTTGCTATTGATTCTCCAATAATAAAGGAAGAATTACCATTTAATCATGTCCACTACCCTACTTTTTATGGAACTTTCTTTATGTTTTCCGAAACCATTGAAAGTACGCCATATTTTTGTGAGTGCTCACTAAAAGCAATTGAAAACCATTTTGAGCTTAGAAATCTTGAGACAAATAATTCATGGTCTGATAATACTATTTCAGCACCATTATCAAGTCACTTTTTCCCAAAAAACATAAGTTCTGAGTCTCTTACGGTTAAACTCGACAGATTGATTCAATTCAAACCAAAACTTTGTCATAGATGCAATCTTTCTGCCCCTAGTCTCAGGTATTGCCATGAAATGTATGGTGGAAATTTTAAACAACGTTTTGGCTGGTATATTAATCAGACTTCACTAAGATTAGGAATCAGGGATGCTAACTATATAAAAGATTATACTCCCGTAGAATACGTTGATTTAATAGAAGTATTAATTGATAAACAAAGATCTAGAAATGAATTGAGTGTCAAAAATATCAATTTTGACAACCAAATATTCGAACAGATAATTGTTATTGATAAGGAGATTAGTAAGCTACGAAGGAGTTTATTAAACAAATTCGAGAATATAACAAGAGAAGATTTTGGGTTTCGTAAAATTGGAGAAGGATTCGTATCTGAAACAATGTTAACAAACATAGTTGAAAAAATTTTTAATGGTAAAACTGTTTTAAAACATCATAGACCGAAATGGTTACAAGGTTTAGAACTTGACATTTTTCTACCAGAATTGAATCTTGGAATTGAATATCAAGGACAACAACACTTTTACCCAATTAAGGCTTGGGGTGGAGAAAAATCACTTTTTGATCTTCAGTTAAGGGATCAGAAAAAGCGTGATTTATGTTCCACTTTCGGGATTAGATTAATTGAATTTGATTATACAGAACCTTTAGAAATAGGGTATATAAAAGAAAAAATGTGCCTTATTGAGTAGACTTATCTATCGCTAGCATGAAGAGTAAGCAAAAAGCGTAAGGCTGCTTGTGATGTAAGTAAAAAACATCCTTCAATGACGGATATGGTTTGAGAAAAAATGTGGAGTTATTATTATAAAATGGCTTACAAATGGATGCTTTCGAGAGAAGGGGGTTAATCAATAAATTTTGACTTTTGTTGTATTTGTTGAATTTCTTTTTCAAAATTCAAAAACGGAAATTCTGTACAGAGCAATTCCATTTGATGGATTTGTTCTTTTACAAATTTTTGGTGCGATTCACTTTCAAAATTAAAAGGGCGATGATAAACTGCCTGTTGTAGTTTTTCAATGCGTTGGTTTAACTGTTGGGTTTCTTTGTTAAAATACGTGCCGGCAAACTTGCCCCAAACATAATCAATAGCTTGGCTGGAAGGATGTATCATGTCTTGGTTATAGAAACGATAATCTCGTAATTCGTCGATAACCATTTCGTAAGCTCCAAAATAATGGCAGTTTTTGTTTTGTTGAATTAACTGATGAGTAGCCAAATGCAATACCGATTTACTGATGTTGTTTTCGTGTAAACCATCGTTAATGTGGCGTACAGGGCTAACTGTAAATATAAAGTTGATGTTTTTTAGTTGTTCAATAATCGGATTCCATACGTGCAAAATTTCATCAACAGAGAGTAATCTTTTCGTAAAATTTTTTGCGGGAAGTTTATGGCAATTGGCAACCAACTTATTGTTTTCTATGGTTTCGTACACCCATGCTGTTCCTAAAGTAACTACAACGATTTTGGTTTCTTGCAGATGTTGGTGGGCACAAGTTATTTCGTTGTTAATCTTGTCCAAACATTCCGCTTGGCTAAACGATGAAAAACTGCCGTGGTGGTCGAAACTAAAAAATTTACCTTGATGCGATGAAATTTCTTGTTCGGTATAAAGTTGCTTTTTTTTGATTCGGGTTAACGAATTAGCTATTGAAATAGGATTGTAGATAATGCCAAACGGATTGATGTTTGCGTTAAATTTTGAGTTCATCAGTTTGTCGCCAATGTTTTCGGTAAAACACGAACCTAAAAGTAAAATAGCCTCTTGGTGCGAGAGGTTAACGGTTGATTTGGTTGCTGGTGTATTAAGGAAAAAATTCATTTCATGGTTTAAATATTTCCCGCAGATTTCGCAGATATACACAGATAATATTTGCGAGAATTAGCGAAATCAGCGAGAGCAAAAAAAGTTATTTCCTAAAAATCCAATATTCTGGATTTAACTTGGTCATTCCTTTCCAAATTTCTAAATGAACATTGGTTTTAGCTTTATCCGGTTCGCTAACTAAAGTTCCTAAGTGTTGTTTGGTGGTTATTTTATCACCCTTTTTAACGTAAACTTCATTAAAGTATGAATATACACTCAAATACTCTCCATGTCGAATCATTACTACTTTTCCTCCACCCGGAATAATGGCAACCGAGCTTACTTCACCATCAAAAATTGCTCGGGCAATAGCTCCTTTTACTGTGCTGATATCAATACCATTGTTATTTACCTCAATTCCAGATAACACAGGATGTGGATGCTGCCCAAATCTGTCGGTAATAACTCCTTCGAGTACAGGCCAAGGTAATTTACCTTTGTTTGAGGCAAAAGAGTTGGAAAGCTTAAGTGCTTCAGGAGTCATTGGAAAACTAGTGGTAGTTGTAGTACTTTTTGGGTCTTTATTGGCTTTTGCAGCAGCTTCTCGAGCTTTACGAATTTCTTCTTCAATAATACGCTCTATGGCTTTTTGAAGTTTACGTTCGGCTTCTTGTTTTTTTCTCAAATTAGACAATAACTCCTGTTCTTTCGATTGAAGTTTTTTTACGGTAGATTCTTGTTCGGTTTGCTCTACAGCAAGTTTCTGTTTTTCCTGATATTCTAACGATAAAAGTGCTGATTTTTCTTGTTTATCTTTTTCTAACTCAGTAATTTTTGATTTTAATTCTTGTTGGGTTTTAACAATTGATTCGGCTTGTTTTTTTCTGTATTCCGAATATTGTTGAATGTATTTTAGTCGTTTGTAAGCTTGATTAAAACTATTCGACGAAAAAACAAACATAATTTTATTGTAAGTGCTTTTATTTTTAAAGGCATAATAAATCATTTTAGCATACTCTTGCTTTAACTTTTCCAACTCTTTTTGAAGAGATGTAATTCCGTTTTGATTGGTAGATATTTGTTTATTCACCAATTTAATTTCTTGATTAATTGCAGAAATTAATTCCACCCGAGCATTGATTTTACTTTTTAGTTTAAGTAATTCGTCGATGGTAAGTTCTTTGTTTTTTTTGGTTTCGTTAAGAAGCTTATTGGTTAACGAAATTTCTTTTTGGAGAGCTGCCTTTTTAGCTTCCAAATCTTTTTTATTTTGAGCAAATAAACTTCCCGAAGTTGCAATACACAACATCGGCAACAGAAACAATAAGTATATTTTATTGTATTTGCTCATACTTTTCAGGTATTTTGAACGAAAGATTCAGCTCTTTATTAAGGGTTACTTTATTATATTCCACCTCAATTTTAAGGTTTTTCTTTGACTCTATGTTAAAACTTAAATTAAAAGGGAAGAATTGTTCTTGAACTAATGTGTCATCTGAATTTGTCACAGTTTTATGGTTGGTAAATAATCCATTAAGCGACTGATTTTTGTCTGGATCAATTAAAAGCAGTTCCGCTATTTTAAATGTTTCTGGATAAACCCACAATATTTGAGATTGATTTTTAATCACTTCTTTATCTTTTTTCAATTCCTTTTTTATGTCTCTTTTTACTTTTCTTTTCCGCTCTGTTCCAATAAAATAGAAATCTTTTTTTCGGTCTATGGAGGTTCTTATCTTCTCATCTTTTTCAAATTCTAAACTATTTCCAATCAATAAAGCTTCAAGCATATTGTAATCCATATCAACATCAAACGTTTTGTTAATAAAAGCGAAATCGCCAACAAAATATTTATTATGAATTCTATCCATAAACAACACACTGTCTTTTGTAATTAAAACCCTAGCCATTTCAATACCTAAAGCTGGGGTTATCGACATCCAGATTGCACTGTCTTTTCTTATTCTAAGATTTGCTTTAAATGAGGTTTCCTTTTCATCGGTAAAAGTAATATCCGCCTTTGTTGATAAGGTTTCGAATTTAAACTCGTTCAATTCTAATTTTTCTAGTAATTCTTTTGTAGAAAAATGTTCTAGTTTTACTTTTTCTTTGATAACCTCTTTCGGTGCTTTACATGAAAAAAACAAGAAAAGCAGAGAAAATAACCATAAAAAATTATTTAATCGACTATTCATAAAGTTGTTTATCTGTAATTTTTTTATCTATTAACTCAGAAGCTTCACCTAATGTTTTTGCCTGCATCCAAAGCTCTACCGCTTTATCAATGTTACCTAATTTTGCATGTACATCGCCTAAATGTTCAATAATTACGGCATTGGTTTTACCCCCATTCTCGATGGCTTTTTCCAACCATTCTTTAGCTGCAATATATTTTCCTTGTTTGTATAAAATCCAAGCATACGTATCTTCATAATTAGGTTGGTTCGGTTCGATGTCGTTTGCTTTTGCCGACAATTTTTCAGCCCTTTCTAAGTTTTCGTTTCGTAACGATAAATAGTAGCTGTAATTGTTTAACACGTATATGTTATTAGGTTCAATTTCTAAAGCTTTTTCGTAATATTCATCTGATTTTTTGTAATCGTTTAATCGATAATAACTATCGCCTAAATTGGCAAAAAATTGGGCTAAAAGTGGTGGATTTTTTACCACGAAATCTTTACCAATCGTTAAATAATCAGCAGCTTCTTGGAAATTTTTTTTCTGAATGTTTGCAACTCCATAAAAAAAGTAAAACAAGGCTTGGTTTGGAAATAAATCTAGTGCCATTTTACTGTGTGTTAACATCCCATCAAAATCCTGCATTTCCGATTCAATAAAAACCACCTGACTCCAAATGGAAAACTTTGAACTGTCCAATTCAATGGCTTTTAAATAATTTTCTTTTGCTCCATCATTTTTCTTGTCACGATATAAAAAATCGGCATAAATAGTATATGATTTTGCATCATCAGGATGTGTATCGATAAGTAATCTACTTAATTCATAAGCATCGTTTTTTAACGCTGGTTTTGTTTCCGAATCGCTATAATAGGATAATAAAATTTGCATTTTAGTATCGATGCTAAAGTCTTTGTTTTGGAAAACAAGCTTTAATTCCAAAAGTGATTTTTCTTTTTCGTCTTTATTTCTATAATACTCATAAAGTGCTAAATGCGAAAACGCATCGTTGGGGTCTTTTTCCAGTATTTTTTGGTAAATTTCAAAGGCTTTATCAGCCATATTGTTTGCCAAATACATGTCAGCCAAATAACCTTGGTATTTAGTTTCTTCAGGAAAAGCATTGATTAATTTTTGTATTTCTTCGGCAGCTTTATCAACATTATTAAGTTTGATATAAATTTTTTGCTTTTGAAGCGATATTTCTTCGTTAATCCCAATTTCAGTTTCTAGCTTGTTGTATGTTTTTAAAGCCTCTTCATACTTTCCGGAATACAATTGGGTTCCAGCTAAATTGTATAATAACTCGACATTATGAGGGTTTTTTTGAATTAAGATTTGATACTGTTTTACCGCTTCTTCAATTTTATTGCTTTTTTGTAAAAGATGTGCATATAAAAATCGGTACCAATAATTATTTTGGTCAAGATTTACCGCTTTTTGAGCATAGCCAATTGCTTCAGCGGTTTGATTGGTTAAATCAAAAATATTAGCCAACTCATAATACGCCGTTGATTTTGTTGGGTCAAGCTCGATACATTGTAAAAACAATCCTGCCGATAGTTGATAATTTCCAATCATACGTTCTTTGTTGGCATTAAAGAACATGTAATCGTATTTCATTTTATCTTGGTCGGATAACCCAACTTTTTTAGTTGATTTTACAGCGGTAGATTTATCAGCTGTTTTTGACGAACTACACCCAAAAAGGATAAAACAAAAGGAGATGATGATTAAGGTGTGTAATTTCATTTTTTAGTTTCTAGTAACTGGTTTCTGGTTATTGGTTTCTTGTTGACTGACCCCGATTAGTCCCGATAGCTATCGGGAGGGGAGAACTGCCAACTGAAGACTAATACAACTCTGTGTAATCGCCAATACTAATTTCTTGTTGTTTTTGGTGAACTTTTACATGGTTTCCAATCATCGAATCCTTAATGTTTGATTTTTTTATTTTTGTATTCGACTGAATGATAGTGTTTTCAATAATCGAATGACTTATTTCAACATTATCGCCAATTGAAACGTGTGGGCCAACAACAGCATTAATCAGCTTTACGTTTTTACCAATAAAACAAGGTTGAATAATAACACTATTTTCGCAAACTACCGAACTGTCAATTTTCAACTCGTTTTTAATAAACTCTAAAACTCGCTGATTAGTATAAACTGTTGCTTTATAATTACCGCAATCCAACCATTCATCCACTTTGCCCGGCACAAATTTAGTGCCTTTTTGTTTCATGTTTTCCAAAGCATTGGTTAGCTGAAACTCACCTTTTTCTGTAATGTTGTTGTCGATTAAATATTGTAATTCATCTTTTAGGTAAGCTCCATCTTTAAAATAATAAATTCCAATAATGGCTAAATCTGATACAAAGTGTTCGGGTTTTTCGACAAAGTCGGTTATTACGTTGTTTTCATCCAATTTTACTACGCCAAAAGCTCTTGGGTCGTCGATTTGATTTACCCAAATAATTCCATCGGCATCACTGTTCAATTTAAAATCGGCTTTAAAAAGCGTGTCGGCAAAAGCTACTACCACTTTTCCTTTCAAACTTTCTTTAGCACAAAGTATAGCGTGGGCAGTTCCTAAGGCTTCTTCTTGGTAGTAAATGCTGCCTTTTGCCCCTAAACTTTCGGCAACAGCAACTAGGTTTTTCTCCACCTCAACGCCAAAATCGCCTATGATAAAAGCAATTTCATCTACCGGTTCACCACAAACTTTGGTAATGTCTTCCACCAAACGTTGTACAATTGGTTTACCACCAACAGGCAACAATGGTTTCGGTATGGTTAGCGTATGAGGTCTTAATCTTGAGCCTCTTCCCGCCATTGGAACTATTATTTTCATATACTTAATGTAATAATTCAATAATTTAAAAATGTAACAATTAATCTTTTTTCATTGTTACATTAACTCATTGATAAATTGATTAATTACTTCTTCCCTGTACTTCCAAATCCTCCTGCACCTCTTTCTGTTTCAGCTAATTCTTCAACTAAAACCCATTCGGCTTGTTCGTGTTTTGCAATAACTAATTGAGCCACTCGTTCTCCATCTTCAATTACAAAAGGAGTATTTGACAAGTTTACTAAAATCACTCCAATTTCTCCTCTATAATCGGCATCAATAGTGCCTGGTGTATTTAAAACGGTTACTCCATTTTTAAATGCTAATCCACTTCTTGGTCTTACTTGAGCTTCATATTCAATAGGTAATTCAATAAATAATCCAGTTTTTACAAGCACTCTTTCTAATGAGTTTAAAGTTAGCGGTGAGTCAATATTTGCTCTTAAATCTAGCCCGGCAGATGCTTCAGTAGCATATTGTGGAAGATTGTGTTTTGACTTGTTTATAATTTTTATTTTCATGCTTATAGGTTTCAAGGTTCAAAGTTTCGAGTTTAAGGTTTTGTGAACTGAAGACTTCAAACTTTTTTAAGTGCCTAAATTACTACTTTTTTTAATCTTTCGTTCCAATAAACAAATCCTAAAAAGGTAAAAATTAACAACGTATGTACAATGTGTTTGATGTAAAAACTAGTTATTGAAAGCTGTGTTGTTGCAAAATAAATCACCAAAACCAACCCTAAATACAACCCTATTTTGTAGAAATTATACTTTATTGGATAATATTTATGTCCTAAAATAAACGAAACCACGCACATAGAAGTATAGCAAATTAAGGTTACCCACGCTGAGCCAACATATCCAAAAATTGGTATCCATAAGTAATTTAATAAAATAGTAAGTGCTGCTCCAAAGATTCCGATATAGGCTCCAAATTTTGTTTTTCCTCCTAATTTATACCAAATCGACTGGTTGTAATAAATGCCTAAACTAATGTTTGCTAAAAGTAAAATAGGAACTACCTGAAGTCCTTCCCAATATGCTTCGTTTGGTATAAAATATTTTACGATATCAATGTACAACATCACCCCTAAAAAGATGGTTGCACAAATAATTACAAAATAGGTCATTATTTTAGCATAGGTTTCTTTAGCATCTTTTTCTTTTTCCTGAGCAAAAAAGAAGGGCTCGGCGGCATAACGGAATGCTTGTATAAAAAGGGTGATAATAATAGAAACTTTATAACTAGCTCCATAAATACCTATTTGAGTCATGGTTGCCAGTTCTCCTTTGGTTTCAAACAACATTCGTTTCAACATTATTCTGTCGATGGTTTCGTTTACAATACCCGCTAAACCGAATATTAAAAGGGGTAAGGCGTACACAAACATTTTTTTAAGCAGTTCTATTTCTATAGAAAACCGAGCCACCAACATATCAGGCAACAATAGAATAAACTTAACAATACTTGCAATGAGGTTTGCAATAAATACATAACCAACACCAATTTCTGGGTTATAAAAAGTTTCTATCAACCAGTTGGTGTGTCCTGATTTATACATGGGCAAACAATACGCTAAAAAGAACAGATTTAGCCCAATGTTTACTCCAATGTTAGCAAAGTTGATGAAAGCAAATTTCATGGGTCTATTGTCAGCACGAAGCTTTGCCATTGGAATGGAAGAAACTGCATCTAAACCGACAATCATGGCAAACCAAGTTACAAACTCTTTATTGTTTGGATATTTTAGCCAATTAGCAATGGATTGGTCAAACAAAAAAGCAAAAACAATAAAAACAAATGAAGTTGCAAAAAGAGAATAGATAATGGTGGAATATACTTTTTTGCTATCGTGTTCTTGAAGTGTAGAAAAACGAAAAAAAGCGGTTTCCATTCCGTAAGTTAAAAACACTACTAAAAATGCCACATAAGAATACATTTCGGTAATAATACCATATTGATCGGGCGTAAATTTTGCCATTCCAATATAAACAGGCACTAAAAACCAATTGAGCAACCTCCCAACAATGCTAGTTACACCATAAATGGCTGTTTGTGAGGCTAGTTTTTTTATAGGATTACTCATCTTCTTAATCTACGTCATTCCGTGCTTGACACGGAATCTGTTAATGAGATTGCGGGTCAAGCCCGCGATGACGGGCTAGGATTTGTTTAAAAGTTTGGTTTACGTTTTTCCATAAATGCCGCTGTGCCTTCAATAAAATCATTTGTCCCAAAACATTTTCCAAATTCTTCAATTTCAGTTTGATAACCGTTTACACCATCTTTATAACCTGCGTTAATAGAGCGTATTGCACTTGCTATAGCTGTAGAGGAATTGTTGGCTATCTTTTCAGCTATTTTTTGGCAAGTAGCCAATAATTCTTCTGGAGTTGTAACATGGTTTACTAATCCTAAAAATAATGCTTCTGGAGCAGTAATCATTTTAGCTGTCATAATCATTTCCATAGCTCGTCCTTTTCCAACCAATTGAGCCAATCGTTGTGTACCACCATAACCTGGAATTACACCTAAGGTAACTTCGGGCAAACCTAATTTTGCGTTGTCGGAAGCTATTCTAAAATGACAACACATAGCTAACTCTAAACCTCCACCCAAAGCAAAACCATTAACGGCAGCAATAACAGGCGTTGTTAAATTTTCTACTACATCAAACAAAATTTGGTGCCCGTGAGCACTTAGTTCTTTTCCTTGATTAATGTCAAATTCGTAAAATTCTTTGATGTCGGCACCTGCAACAAAAGCTTTATCACCAGAGCCTGTTAAAATAATCACCCTTACCTTCTTATCTGCTTCTAAAGTTTTAAAAGCAGCACTTAATTCTGCAATGGTTTGCTTGTTTAATGCATTTAATTGATTGGGTCGGTTTATAGTCAAAACCGCTATTTTTTCTTTGTGCTCGATTAAAATATTGTTGTAATCCATTTTCAGATTTTTTTAAAATAATAAGCAAATGTAATTATAAAGTTGGAAGACCGAAGCTGGATAACAGGAGTTAATTTTTTTACGAAAAAACCTCTTCTAAAACCTCTTTCGATTTTAAATTGGAAAGGTTATTTACATGCAAGGAATAATAATCAATTAAAGTAGCCAACACCTCTTTTCGTTGACTGTTTGTAAAATTCAACGAGTTTAATTGTTGTATATCTACATTAAACACATGGTAAAATAATGCAGCATTTGTTTGATTGATGTAAAAAGGATGATTGGGCTGAAAAGCTACAAAATTTCCTTCTTGAAGGTTAAAATAACTGCTAGATTGATAGGTTTCTAACTGTGGTTGAAACCCAAAATATTTAGTTAATTGAGCCATAAACACTAAATGAAAATTTGAAAAATGGTCTTTTAATTCATCTAAAATCAACAATGATGAGGTGATAAAATCGAAAAGATGATTGTTAGTTTCTTCTTCTTTAATGGTTTTGTTCAAAAACTCGGCAACAAAAAAAGCAATAGCACTTTTGTAAACATTAAATGGAATAGTTTGATAAGCTGATTCAATTTTTATAGATTTTAACGCCTGTAAATTTTTGTTTTCTTTTTGAGAGGCTTCAATTTCGATAATTGACAAGGGTTGTAAGTAAGCTTTTTGAGCTTTGTTTTTCTTGGCATGTAACCCCTTTAAAATATAAGATTGTATGCCAAAATGTTCGGTAAATATTTTAATGATTACACTGTTATCGGAATACTTAAAATAGTGTAAAACAATTCCTTTTGTTACATGTAACATTAGTGAATAAATAAAATTTTAGCTGCCTGACTAAGTTCTCCATCTTGGCTAGCATTAAAAACCATGTAAACCCCGGTTTGAACTCTATTCCCGTGTAAATCTTTGCCATCCCAAATGGCTTGTCCGCCCAAAGATTTTGTTTGTGAAACTAAATTTCCACTAATATCTGTAATTCTTACATCGGTATCTTCAACCAACCCTCGGATTGCAATTACTCCATGATAATCTTCTCTAACAGGGTTTGGATAAACAAAAACATTGCTAAAATCATCTTGAGCATCAGTTGCAGTACTTTTGTATGAGATTAATCCTTTTTCGGTAGCAATATAAACCTCGCCTGTTTTTCCATCTATTTTTATATCAAAAATATTATCAGAAAATAATGGACTATTTTCAGTGGTAAAATGTAGTATTTCTTCGCTTCCATCTTCGCTCATTAAAAACACACCAGAATTTTCGGTTCCAAACCATTTTCTGTTTGCACCATCTATTGCTATAACTTTAACACGTTCAGTTTCTAACAACAACTGTGTTTGACCATCTTGCTGAATGTAAACAGGTTGAATTTGCTCATTTCCAGAAAATACATTTAATGGATTATAAATTACACTTACTCCTTGGCTTGTTCCAAACCAAATTTCTCCATCCAAATCTTCTATAAAAGTTATTATTTCTCCAGTTCCGTTAGGTATGAAAACTATTGATTTATCGTCTGTTTTGATATCAAAAGTTCCATTATAATCGTAAACGTAGGTTTTAAGATTTTTTGAATCTTGTATCCATATAAAATTATTTCTATCGACTATTAGCTTGGTATATTCTGCCAATCCATTTGTTCCATTAATGCTAAAGCTATACCAATTGTTTGAAGGTGTTTTTACTGCCAACACATCATTACTATAAGAGCTTGCAATCCAAAAATTGTTATTTTTATCGAAAGCCATTCCTGAAACACATGTTGTACCAAAAAAAGTACTATCTAATACCGAGTTTTGAGCATTAAAAACTTGAGTTAATGTGTTGCTATTGTATTCTAACAACCCTGTGCCCCAAGTCCCTATAAAAACTTGATTCACATTGTTAGGATTAATAACCACTGAAACAAAGCTATAGATAGACTGTCCATTTTGAGGGTTATTTACAGAAGTTGGTACCGTTTTCCATTCTCCTTTAACTCGATAATTATAAGGGGTATAATTTCGGTAATTTCCGTATCCTCCAGAAGTCATCCAAACATTTCCATCTTGAACATCAATTGCAAAAGCACTTGGTGTATTAGGTCCGTTTGGTAGTATTTTTTCTACATTCCAATTGTCTAATTGTCGTAAAAGACCGTTGTTTGCATCTGCTATCCAATAATTACCGCTTGCATCTTGATGTACTCCTTTAGCATCTATACTAAAATTATTGGCATGGGTATAAATGTTGTCAACTACATTAAATGTATAGTCAATTATTGTTAAACCACTTCCTGCAACAATTAAATTATTATTAAAAATTTCTAACTTATTTATGTTTACACCATAGGATAATATTTTTTGCCAAACCGCTCCATTTTTATAAAAAGTTGAATCCGACTCCCAATTTGGTGAATCTTTACTTACCACTAAAGTCCCTGAATAATATACGATATTAGAATATTTAGCTGTGGGTAAATCCATTAATTTACTCCATTGGTTATAATCGGCTAAATTGGAACTGTTTTTATCAGCAAAGTAAACACCATCATCAGTTGCAGTATATATATTTACATTATCGAAAGTTACTGCATTTGTATTTTTAGCTACTCCTAATGTTCCATAAAAATAACTATCGTATACTTCATTTTTATCAGTATTCAGCACCACCACACCGAAACCAGTAGAAAGGTAAGCAAATTGATTGTTAATGTATATATGATTAACTGATTTGCCTCCTGTTAAGCTAGTGTTGTTTTTAATAAAAGATAAATTTGTTACCTTTTTATTTTGATCGATAATATCAATATTACCATTTTTATATGCTACAATTAATTTATTGTTGTACGTATTAAATTTTATTTGTGTTATTTCAATATCAGATAATCCGGTAATTAAATTTAAGCGTTCAATGGTTTTTTCCTTAGTGTCGTAACTGAAAATTGCTGATTCTGAAGCACAATAAACGATATCGTTTCCGTAAGTAACCGAAACGCTGTTGTTGTACGATAAGTGGTCTTGCCAAGAGCCAATTGGTATTTCTTGAGAGCTTACCTTTAAGAAAAAACAAACTGTAAAAATTAAAATTGTACTAAACGGTATGAAAATTTTCATGATGCTCTAAACTCTAAAAAGGTTGCCTTTATTGTGTAAAAATATGATATATTTGCCGAAAATAAAATGGCCTCGTAGTTCAACTGGATAGAATATCAGATTTCGGCTCTGATGGTTGGGGGTTCGAATCCCTTCGAGGTCACTTTTTTTCTACTTTATCAACGTTACTTTTCCTTGCATGGTGTGCAATTTTCCAGTAAAATCTCTTAATCGAATATCATACACATAAACATCTTGTTGGGCAATTTCACTGCCATCTTTAGCTTTTCCATCCCAACCTTTGGCTAAATCGTAGGTTTCGTATATTTTTTCTCCCCAACGGTTAAAAATTTGCATACTAAATTCTTTTATTTCTTCACCAACAGCTGTAAATACTTCATTTAAACCATCCTTTTCGGGTGTAAAAGCATTCGGAATATAAAAATTATACTCAGGATTTACTTTAATTTCTTTGCTCAACGTATCAGCACAGTTAAAATTATTGTTAGTAATTATGGTAATTATATAATCTCCTTTATCTATATAGGTATGAACAGGTTCTGCAACAGTTGATATTCCGCCATCCCCAAAATTCCATCTATAAGAATTTGCATCAGTAGAATAATTAGAAAAATACAGCTTTGCGTTATTTGTTGTCAAATCTTCATCTGGAGTAAAACTGAATGCTGCACGTGCCACTGGATTAACAATTGCGTTAACATTGGCTGTGGTTAAATCGGTACAACCAAAAGGAGTAGTAACAATTAGCGTTACCGTGTAACTTCCTGTTTGACTATAGGTTTTAATTGATGTTTGATTGGTTGAAAACGAATTATCACCAAAATTCCAGTTGTATGTTGAGCCAGATGGGTTTCCAAAAGTATTGTTAAAATTAAATGTCACTTCTCCACAAGCCATTGCTGTTTGAGGCGGTAATCCAACTTCAGGCAAAGGATGCACCTCAATCAAAGCACCATCTGAAAGCGTATTTCCACAATCATCGGTAACGGTAATGGTATAGTTGGTAGTTGTATTTGGAGATACTCCAATTGGGATTAATCCTGTTCCTAATCCATTGTCCCAATTAAAAGTATATGTACCTAAACCAGGTTTAAAGGTAGCATAAACTTCTGCCATTTCTCCAACACAGATGGCATCATCGCCAAAAGCATCTAATAATGCTAGATTAATATCGTTTACCGAAACGGTTGTTGTAGCAGTGTTGCCAACACAACCATTTGCATCAGTACTGTACACACTAAATGTTGTTTGTACAACAGGAGAAACCATATTATTTTGACCACTAAAACCACTACTCCATTGATACGTTAAAATCCCAGTTCCGCCAGTAGAAAAAGCTTGTAACGTGATTTGTTCATTTGGGCAAATCATCACATTATTCGAAACGGTTGTTGAAATTGCTGCTGGTTGTGAAATGTTTGTTGATGTTACCGAAGAACAACCGTTTGCATCGGTTACCCATGAGTAATAAGTTCCAACACCTAAATTATTTACTGTTGGAGTTGTTACTCCATTACTCCATTGATAAGTATAAGGTGTTGTTCCTCCTGTTGCTGTAGTAGTAAGGATTCCGTTGGTTAAGCCATAACAAGAAATATTTTGTTGAGTTAAAATGGCATTGGTTAAAACAACAGGTTCGGTTATGGTATAATTTGCAGATTGAGTACAAC